>DYMH01000212.1 GCA_020721645.1 Draconibacterium orientale | reverse complement strand
ATCAGTGTTTTCTGCAAAAATAAATATTATTTATGTAATTAAGTCTATCAAATTAAACAAACGGAAATAAAACTGAATCAGGTTACCAATCGAACTTATGCAACAACATCGTAGGCAAATTATATCGAAACAACAACGAATTATGTGTATAATGCGTATGATCAACCCATAGAAATCAGCCAAACCGAAAGCGGCAATCAAAGCACATCAGATGTATTAAAAAAGAAAATGTATTATCCGACAGATTTAGTGAGTGATCCAATTTGTCAGCAAATGGTGGGCTTGAATATACTTTCACCTGTGATAAAAGAAGAAACATTCCGAAATTCTGTCCAACTGTCGGGTACAAATACGGTACTTCGCACAGAAAACAACATGATATTGCCGTCATCTGCTCAAATTTGGGAAAACGGGGTTTATGTTACGAAACAATGGTACGACAAGTACGATTTTCGCGGAAATTTACTTGAATCGCACGGCATCGACGGAGTACATAACTGCACCGTTTACGGTTACAATCAAACTTTGCCCGTAGCAAATATTGCGAATGCAAACTATGCAACCGTAGTAAGCAATACTGATACGTCCGCACTAAACAACATGGCAACATCTGATGCCGATATGAAAATAAAACTCGACCAAATACGAAACGGACTTCCTTCGGCTATGGTCGCTACATCTATATACAAACCGCTTGTCGGTGTTACTTCTGTTACCGGTGCCAACGGAAAAACAATACACAACGCGTATGACAATTGGGGCAAATTGTCGCAGGTAACAGACCAAAATAATTATTTGGTGAAACAAAATGAATATCATATTGCCGACAATCCGACTTACTCAATTATTATTACAGGTTCCGGCACAACCAATAACTGTCAGCTGACTGCCTCAATTAACGGTATTACACCCGAACGTTGGGAATGGTTTGATGATTATTGCGGAGGACATATCGCAAGTAACGGCAGCACATGGGCTACGACAAGTCCGCAAACATATTTCGTTCGTGCCGTTGTAAACGGATATGTTTCGGAATGTAAAAGTTATCTCGGAACATTTTCGATTTCATCAGTTCCGGCTATTCCTTCCGATAATTATTTTACAATAGCCGGCAGCTCTTTTACACTAAAATTAATACCAACCGGAGGTACAGGAACATACACTTACAATTGGACTGTTACGGAAGAGAACTCAAATGATTTTGGACAAACCATTACCGACGGGGGAAGTGCTATTACAATTACAAACAGTTCAACGTCCCCATACGAATATTTTGATATTACTTATTCAATTTCTTCGGGTTGTGAAACAATAACAAATACAATAGGGCTGTTGTTTGATATTTCGAAATAAGTTTTTGAAAACCGACCAAAGCAGTGTCTTTTTTTCGATTAAACACCGACAGGTCGTACCGACACTGTCAGGTTACGCAGGCAACAGACCTGACAGTATCGCAAGACCTGTCAATGTCAAAGAACTCGACCTAATACATCCAAACAAAATAAAAAATCCAAACAAGAAAACAACTAACGATGAAAAAAGTCATATCATTAATATTCATTATACAATTTACGATAACCTATGTTGAGGCAAGGCGGACGAATTAATGCGACCATGCCCGGAGGTGTGTGGATTTGGAAATGCAAATCCCGGCTTGCTGAAAGAGGAATTTTAAGCGACCCACAATCCGCTGAGAGGGGGATTTTGAGCGACCCCCAACCCCCTGAGAGGGGGTGTCTCGTCCTAAAAAAAGTTTACAAATTAATTGATAATCCTATTTTGACTTGACATAAAAATTATATCCTGATATAACTTTACACTTCATGTTTATTTTTTGTCTTTGATTTCGATAAACAACCAAAATTTCGGATCAAATTATTGTGCAAGGAATTTTCAAAAAATACTACCCGGAGGGCTTGTCCTTGAACAATAATTTGAGACGCAATATCTTTGTTTATTGAAAACAAAGACTTGGCGACTGCGGTTTGTAATAATTTTTCCATCTTTTTTCTTGTTTTCCGCTCTGTCTGTGTGCATCTTCAGGTGTTTGATAACTTAAACTCTGATGCAATCGTTCGGTATTATATGTATGTATAATTTTCGAAATCGCCTTCGTTGCTTCTTCTATATCAGCAAAATACAAATCGTTTATCCATTCATCTTTCAGTATTCCGTTCACACGTTCGGCGATAGCATTTTCGCGCGGATCGCCGTTCTCGGTCATACTTATCCGAGCATTTGAGGTGTTCAAAACATTAACATAATCCGAACTGCAATATTGAACGCCGCGGTCGGAATGATGTATTAATCCCTGTTTCGGATTTTCTGCGACTACTGCGTCTTTCAGAGCCTTTACGGCGTTGGATGCGTGCAAGGTGTACGAGAGATTCCATCCCAAAATTTTTCGAGAATAGGCATCGGTTATCAAATACAAATAGACGAAGCCTGCGTCTGTTTTGATGTATGTGATGTCCGACACCCATAATTCATTGGCTTTCAACGGTTCAAATCCCCGAATCAGATTCGGATACTTTCGCAGCCAATGATACGATTGGGTCGTACGGACTTTTGTCTTGCGTTTCTTAATCAATAATCGATGTTCGCGCATGATGTCAAATAACTTGTCTCTGCCCGCTTTTATGCCGTGTTCGCGAAATTCGTCCCGAAGTTCGATGTGTAACTTTCTTGTGCCGGTTCGCGGTTTATTTTTCCGTTTTGTGCCGATTAATTGAATCACCAATTCGGCTTGGGTCTGCACTTTTTGCTCGTTTCTCATTCTGTCGTAGTACGCTTGACGGCTTTTGCCAAACAGTTCGCACAATTCCTGCACACCGCAGGTGTTGTGGCGTTGCTTTAATTCTTTTACTGTTTGGCTCCATGCTTTTTTTCCAAATCCAGCCCGTATTTTTCTTTGGCCGTTCTGACCAAAATTTTGTATGCTTCGGCTTGCAAAAGTGCTCTTTTGAGTTCTGCTTTTAATTTATCAACCTCCTGTATTTGAGTTGAATCTTGTTGTAATTTTTCTTTTTTGTCCGATTTCATACCCGACGAAATTACGGAAATTTGTCGGTCGGTCAAAACGTTTTTTTGTTTTAGCCAACGATAAATCGTCATTTTTCCGCCAATTTGATATTTCTTTCTTGCTGGGCCGGCATTGATTTGTCCGGATAAAATCTCGAAAACAACTTCATTTTTAAACTCTTCTGAATAAAATTGTGATGATTCGTCTTTCTTTTTCATTTGTCCTAATTTAAGTTTACATGTGATATTTTTTTAGTGTAAACATATTTCAGGACTAGACAGGGATTTTGAGCGACCCCCAACCCCCTGAGAGGGGGATTTTGTCGCAAGCTCGGAGTAAAAGTCCCCTCACAGAGGGTTGGGGGTCGCAGATTTTAAATTGATGTTAAAAATAAGATTTTAATTGAAATGGAAAACAAAAAATTGACAAAATCAAAGTTCGGAATGTACCACGGTTCTAATCAAAATATTGAAGAGAATGCGAAAAATCTCAGACATAGAGAAACTGAGTCCGAAAAACTTTTGTGGGAAAAACTGAAAGGCAGTCAATTAAACGGGTTAAAATTCAGAAGACAGCACCCGATCGCTCAATTTATTGCCGATTTTTATTGCCACAGTGCCTTGTTGGTCGTTGAAATCGACGGTGGCATTCATTTACAAGACGATGTTAAAGAATATGATGAAAACAGAACTTTCGAACTTGAAAAACTCGGTCTCGCCGTAATTCGATTTACGAATGAAGATGTATTATATTAAACCGAATAATTAAGATTACATAAATTTACAATAAATTCATTAGG
>DYMH01000066.1 GCA_020721645.1 Draconibacterium orientale | reverse complement strand
TTTACTTTATTTCGTCAATATTTTGCAAGAACGTTTCTTAAGCTATTGCCTAACGATTATATTATCGCACTCCATTTTTGCACACTCACGCAAATGACCGAAAATCAATTAAATAACATTCACAAACTCCCAAAAGATGACTTAATTATCATCTTAAATGAATGTATTGAATCACTTGGTTGCGTAAGTGTGCAAGAATATTCCCAAATCATGGACATGCCCAAACGAACGGTATATCTGAAAATGAAACAAGGAAAAATCAAGTTTATCAAACTTTCCGAACATTTATTTCCAATAATTAACTAATGGCAATATACAACACCCACGCATTTATCGACAAATCCGTTTTCGCATTAAAAACAATAGAAAGCGAAAGTAAAAAGTTTTTGTTGATGCACCTTTGCTTACTTGCAAAGAACTTACCACGTTACGACCAATCACTTGTCGTAAAAGCATGGAAACAAATTCAAATTCCCGAAGCTCTTATCATTGCATATCTTAAAGGCAAAGATGAATCGGCTTTAAATTCAAACGAAATACTGCTCGATTACCTCGCTGAATACGATGCAAGTTTCGACACCGTAACAAAAGTGTTGGATATAAAAAAAGACGGTGCAAATCACACCGTAACCGAAGTTATTTTCAATGCCGTGCAAAATGGTTTTAAAAATCCATCATCGCACATTAAAGCTCTTTTAGACCATAACAATAAAAACATTACAATCGTGAAAAAATTCAACTCTTTAAGCAATTATTTACAAAGCCTTGCCGACAATTACAGAGGCGAAAAACTCATATCCGAACTCGCTTCATGCATTCCCGCCTACGATTTCGGCGACAATCCGGAACCTAATTTCTATCAGAACCGGATAAACCGCTTATTTACTAAATGGTTGTATAAATGCGGCGGTCAAGCTCTCGGACTGACAACTAACGATGTCATGCTGCTGTGGATAGACCCAATCGGCGGTGCCGGCAAAAGTTATCTCAACAATTGGCTTTTCAGTCTGGCAGAGATGAAACAATATTACATGCCAATTCGGGAAAACAAAAGTTATTTTCCTATGGAAATATACAGCAGCTCATACATTGCTGTCGATTGGGACGAACTGCCCTTATCTACACAGCGATATTTGATGTTCAAAAGCTATATTGCAGCCGAAGGACGGAAAGTTTATAATTCAAAAACGAAACAAAACGACAATTACGAACGTATCATGTCATTCATCGGAAGTACGAACAAAGGAAACCGAAATCATCACCCCGGATTTCTTTTAGACGATGACGATGCAATGAAACGCAGAATTTTCGCCGCCGAAATAAATAAAATCAACTACCAAAAATATACCAAAGATATTGAGCTATCTCAACTTTGGGGCGAAGTAATCACAAATTCGCTCAAAATTTTCACCGAAAACAAAAATGCAATGTCTTGGGAATCTGACTGGGCAGATTTTCGACAATACAATTCTCGATATGTGAACGAAGCCGTGAATATTGACCGACTGATACATCAAAAAATATTAAAAGCCGCAAAAGATGACGGCGTAATTATGTCGGCTGCCGAAATTCTCAACCTTTTCCCGAATGCAGAATTAAACACAACAGAAATTGGTATCAAACTTCGGGTTTTAGGTTTTGAATATTCGCGAAAAGCCTATAAGAGAGGCTGGCGTGTGAAATTAAATAATTTGTAATAAACTAAAATATGAAATTAAATCCTAATTTTAACAGAAAGTTTTCGAGTATTTTCAAAAAATACCATAAAACAAAACAACGTTATTTACTTGTTCAAATGTCTTTGATTTCTAAAAATCCTAAATTTAAAGCATTGTACAAGCGAAAACGAATTTTGGAAAAACAAATCAAAATCATTAATCAATAATTCACAAAACCATGAACAAAAAACTTAGAAATTTTATCGACAACATGCCTCTGTTTGAAAACGAGGACGATGCAAAAGATTATTTCCTTTCCGCAATAGAAAAGAAAAATATCGAAATCAGCGATGAAGAATTAGATGAATTGATGAACGAAGTATCAAAAGATTTTGAAAGTCTTTCGAAAGAAATCAAAGAATTTAAAAAAAATCAAAAAAAGAAAAAATGAAAAATATAGATTATCAAAACACCGAAATTGTAAAATTCAATGAAACACGAATGGTTTGCCCGATAATAAATGACGAACCTTATGTTATTGCGAAATCAATCATTGACGGAATCGGATTAAATTATGATTATGCAATTTTCAAGTCTTAAAAACAATGAAAGATTATCGACATACCTTAGTGAATACAAAGTTATGTTCGATGATTTTAACGGGACTTCCTTGTCAAATTTAGGCTTAAATTACGGTTATACTTATCATGCAATACCTGTGCGTAAAGTTGCACCTTGGTTGTACAGCATACAAGCAAATAAAGTGAAAGAACCCGCAAAAACTTTACTGTTGAAATTTCAAGAGCGGTGCGATGATGTTCTTTTTCAATATTTTTTTGGACGGAAGGAATTAGAACATACATATTTTGAAGAAAAAAAGGTTTTATTAAACCAAAAACGAGAACTTGATACAAAAATTAAAAACCTTCGAAATACACTTTCAAAAACAAGTGAAGGCAAGGAATTGAACAAAACAGAGAATGATTTAAAAGAAGTTAAAAGCAGATTGCAACGATTGGAACAAAAGTAATTTGGAATGATATTTTCATTGTTTGACCAATTGCCCGAACAATCCGAAACTTAATTTTGCATTTCCCAAATACTTTCCCTACATTTGTAATGCAAAAGTTTATTGAAGGGCGATAAGCCCACACCCTATGTAGGGCTTTTTTTATTGGTTCAAAGTTGATTTGTATTATACAAAAATGCGGCGACCACCCGTGTTTACATACACATATAAGCCAACGGCTAATGTTGAGTAATGGTGTAAACAAGTTGTCCTTCATGGAACTTTTGCAACGGGTTAAGGTCGCCGTTCTTTTTCTCTGACCTCAAATACAAATGCAAAAAAACCATGAAAAATTTAAACACGAAAAGCAGGGTAAAACCCGCACAGAACTTCGAGAAACTGCAAAATTATTTGCAAAGTCAAAACCTGTCGGAACGAGAAAAATTTCATTCCGATTTCCGCAAACTTCCCCGTAAATTGCAGCTCTTTATCATTCGTATTGTCAAGGAACACAACACGGCAAACGACAGTTTCAATCTAACACCCTCCGGAGCCAAAATGGTACTTATTTGGATAGACTTATATTCGGTCTTGAATTATTCCGAACACAAAATCATCGACCACGTTACTGATTTGTATTTGAGATAAAATTTTAACTTTGTAAAAAAATGAATTTATGAAATTAAAAATACTGAAAGTCGAATATTTAGACCAATTCAAAGAAAAAAATAAGATAAATATTGTTAAGGAATTTAAAAAACTCGAAAAAATAGAAATAGATTTTCCTAAATTCGATTTCTATACATCTGTCGCATCTGTTTATTCTTCAAAAATAGAAGGCGAAAACATTGATATTGACAGCTATTTGAAACATCGCTTTTTTAATCGAAAATATCAACCTAATTATACAAAAAAAGCCGATGATTTGTTTTCTGCCTACAAATTTGCAAGCGAAAACAAACTAAATCAAAAGAATCTATTGCAATGTCATAAACTTTTGAGCAAAAATTTAGTTCCAAAATCCGAACGAGGCATTTTTAGAGTATCTCCCGAATTTATTATAAACGAAAGCGGAAACATTGTATATGTTGCCGCAGATGCCAAAATCGTGAAGTCCGAAGTAAAAAAACTCTTTGATGACATTGCTTATCTGTTCAAAAAAGAACTCACCTACGAAGAAGTATTTTATTTCGCTTCCATGATTCACTTGATTTTTGTTGAAATACACCCATTTTCCGACGGAAACGGGCGAACATCCCGACTGCTTGAAAAATGGTTTATTTCCCAAAAACTTGGTCTAAACGCATGGTTTTTGCGGTCGGAGTTATATTATTATTCCAATATTGATAAATATTACAAAAATATCAATATCGGAATTGAGTATGACGAATTAAACTACGATAAATGTATTCCGTTCCTGCTCATGTTGCCGGTGTGTTTGACGGCAAAATTTTAACTTTGTAAAAATTGAAATTTATGAGAACAAAATTGATAAAATCAACATATTTCGAGCTGTACAAGAAAAAACAGCCGATTACGATTTCAAAACATCTGCAAAAATTGAAAAAATTGTCGTTCGATAAAAATTCTTTCGGTTATTCCGTTTCCGGTTCTGCCGTTTTTTCATCTATGATAGAAGGCAATCCGATTGATTTTGATACTTTTTTGCGATATACCGAATCCGGCATGAGCCGAACCAGTAAATCGTTCAAAGAAATAAATGATTTGATTAAAGCCTACGAATTTGCCGAAAAATCGGAACTGATTTTGTCTAATTTTCTGAAATCTCACAAAATTTTGTCAAAAAACTTTGAAATAGACACAAAATATAAAGGCACAATCCGCGACAAAGCCGTTTATATTTATGCCGGCAGAGTAAAAGTTTATACCGGAGCCGCTCCGGAAATTGTGAAGTCGGAAATGAAAACACTTTTCGAAGATATTTCCATTTTAAAGCAAAGAGAATTGAGCATTGCGGAAATATTCTACTTCGCCTCGATGATTCATTTGATTTTCGTAAAAATACACCCTTTTGCCGATGGTAACGGACGGACTGCCCGTTTGCTCGAAAAATGGTTTTTGGCAGAAAAACTTGGGCAATCGGCATGGTTTATACAATCCGAAAAACTGTATCAAAAGCGATTGAAATCATATTACAGAAATGTTGATTTGGGCGAAACCTACGAAACAATAAATTACAATCTGTGTATTCCGTTTCTGTTAATGTTGCCGATGTCTTTAACTGCAAAACTTTAACTCGGTATAAGCAAAATTTTTCAACTAAGAACATAGTTTCAAAAAAAACAGGCAGCTCGCCTGTTTTTTTTATATCAAAACGATTATAACAAATTGATTTTTAATTCTTTTATTTCTTTTTTTTTTAATATATATATATATAATTTAAAAAAATAAAAAAAAGAGCGATTTTGAATTTTTTTTTTTCGAGCTTTTACATGTCATATGTCATTACATACGGTGTAAGCCTTTGTGCATCTATGTTTCAGGCGATGACATGATATTTATACATGTCATTACATGTCATTAAAAAGATGACATGTTTTTTATCATGTCATTGCTGAAAGCCTTATTTTACGTGAGTCAATGACATGTTGTTTTTTACATGTCATTTGTCAAAACGTGCATGGATATTGCTTTACAAGTATGTTGATGACATATGACATGTAACGGGAGTAAAAAACGCAAATTATGTTTTGAATTTATCCTACCTTAATCCAGAAGGATTTTTAATGGACAGTCTTATAAACATTGGTATTGAACGAGATAACGACAGCACAAATGTTTTACGCACCATTGCCAATTGGATTGGCGAAGCTCGAAAAAATAACAAAGAACTTTTGAATATTCACGAAACCGAAATTGCAAAGTTTCTGATAAACGGCGGTTACGGCAATAAAACCGGACAATTCAAAAATAAAAACAAATTTTTCGACCGACTGAAATACAGCTTCGATAAATGGAAAACCGCAGGAGGTAAACCGGATAAACCTTTAAACCTTGCAAATACTCTAAGCAAAAGTATTTTTGAACAAGAACATGATGCAAGACTCGAAAAATCGAAAAAAGAGTATGACGAGGCTTTTAAAGAGCATTACGACAAACACGAAGATTTTTTGGATAAATTGATTTACGGAAAAATATCACAAGAGCGATTTGATGAATTGATGAAGCCTTATACAATTCGGGTAACACGAACAAAACAGGAATATGACCGCATTCGCGGGCAAAAAGATGATGTGAAAAAAGCAGCAACAGCACAGACGGCTTTGTTTGGTCTAAAAGGAGATTTCGGAACAATTTACACTCAATTTAAGGGCAAACCAAACGAAGCAATAAAACATCTTTTAAAAGTTAAAAACGGCGAATGTGTTGCAGCTTTGTATCGTTCCGACATTGGAGATATTGACATTGTTTGGGGCGAAAATGACATCAAAAATAAAGGTTTTGGCTTGAAACATATTTATGAAAAACACAACAAAGAAAAGAAGAATTGAATTTTAAAATTTGGGATTTTATTCCGATTGTTATTCAATTTGGAAATCTCGATATTTCAAGAGAAAAAGATAAAATATATCTTGAAAGTAATATGTTCAGAGCCGTTGTTAAAAAAAGTTGGAACGGGAAAAATAAAAAATTTTTACTTACGGCTTTTGATTTACGAAAAAATAAAAAACCCATAAAATAATTACGGGTTTTTTAAATGTTGAAATTACCGAAAGCGCACTCGCCGATAATTTTACAAACGGAACTCTGCTCCGTAAAACAACAATACAAATATACAACATTTAAACCCAAAAAGCAATTAAAATTACAGAATAATGCCAACAATAATCACTCAAAGACCACTTGTCCAATCAGAATCAAAAGTTGATTTGCCGGACGGATTTTATACAGGTATTGTCGGCGGAGCGAATGCAAGAATCACATCACAAGACTATTACGGCAAAACCATAAAATTAAAATTCGGAATTAAAACAATGAATTTATCTGTTTTAATCGTGATAAAAAACGGGTTTGCAAATCTTTTTGATAATTCAATAAAATATTAATAATCAAATAATTAAAACCATGATAACAGTTAAAAACATCATTTCAGAATATCCGAAAATCGACCAAGAACTATTACCGTCATACATGAAATCGTATGCCTTCAACACAGATGTTAAAAAAAATATCAACCTGTACGGCAAAGATGCAACAATTGATATGCTTATCGATGAATACGTGAACGTACTCAACGAAATTGCAGGCAAAGAAAGGAAAACAAGCCAAAAAGCAATGTCAAAAAAACCAACGAGAGCAGGGCGTGCAAAAAAGGCAAAATCGCAACCTTCCAAAAATAAACAGGCAAAGAAAGCAAATGCCAAATCGGCAAAAATGACCAAAGAAAAAATCGGCAAAAATCCGGAATGGTTACAAACCATTCGCCGCTTTATTTCAATGGTCGGGCAAAAACGAAGAACCGATTCTGTTGCAAATTTCGTCAAACGGCTGCAATTCGAGTTTCAGGCAAATCCGAAGCGAAAACCTACGCCGCACATCAAGCAAATCAGCTATATTCTGGATATTTTGGTAAAAAGCGTAAATGCGAATCGCATGAAAGAATATATTACGGTTTCGATTCCCGAATACAAATTGAAGGCTTTGAAAGAATTGTCAAATCAATACACAATCGAAAAAATCAATCACAAGAAAGCCTTGGCACACCAACCATTAAGCGGTATCGAACAGCAAAAAAAATAACGGCATTATCAGTTCCGTAAAATTGGCAGAAATGAATTTCAAGTCTTTGCCGTTTACAGGCGACTGGCTGAAACTCATCGGAAACCCGACAGTTCCGTTTCATTTGATGTTTTACGGAAAACCCGGAAGTGGAAAATCAACTTTGGCAATGCGTTTTGCACATTATTTGGCATCAGGACACAATATGAAAATTCTGTATGTTGCCAAAGAAGAAGGACAATCCGGCACCACGAAGGAAAAATTCGTTCGCCTGAAAGCCGTTCACCCGAACGTTGATATTTCGGAAAACTTGCCGTGTTGTGGTGTTTTGGCACAATACGATGCCGTTGTTTTAGACAGCGTGAACGAACTCAATCTTGCACCCGATGATATTCGACAAATGATTGAAAAACACCCGAAACTGTCCACAATTCAACTTTTTAAAGCAACCAAAGAAGGCAAGTTTTTGGGCAAATCGGATTTTGCACATTTGGTACAAGCCGAATTTGTGTGTTCGGAAAACACAGCAAAAGCAGAAAAAAAACGCTTCGGCGGGAATCAGGAAATCGAAATTTTTTAAACTAAATTCAAATAGAAATTATGAAAAAAAAAGCTTCAAAATCAAGTGCAAAAAAAAGCACAACAAAGAGAAAACCTGTTGCGAAAAAGCGAACAACAAAGAAAAAAACTTTGGCAGGAACTGCAAAAAAGAGACCAAACGCTTGGCAAAAATTTGTAAAAGGAAAACTGGCAGCTTACATCAAAAAACACGGCACGCTTGCCAAGGCAATGAAAGCATTGTCGGCGGATTATAAAAAATCAAAACCGGCAAAAAAGAAGTAAAATTGAAAACTCCCGCCTGAATGTACGGCGGGAGTTTTTTTATTTTGTTTAAAAAGTTGTAAATTTGCAATATAAAACATACAGATAGAATGCCTAAAATTTTTATTTTTAATGACATTTGGATTTTTATCATTTACGATACCGACAAAAATGAGAACAGAATGCACGTTCACGTTGGTAAAAAAGCAACAAAACATTTGTGTAAAATTTGGCTCGAACCTGATGTTGAAATTGATAAGGCAGGCGATTTAACCGTTAAGCAACAAAATGAAGTCTTGGAAGTTGTGAAAAAATACAAAAAACAAATGATTCAACAATGGAAAGACTTTATGAACGGGAAAACAATTGATGTAATTAAAGCTAAAAAAAATGAAAAATAAGATTGCGGGTTTTTGGGACATTAAACCGGAAATTAAAAAAGTTTCCTTTGAACACAGAGGCAAAATCAGCATTTATTTACAGGACGGCAGAGAAATAATTTTTCCGGTTTCGGCTTTTCCTGCTATAAAAAAATTAACCACTGCCCAAAGAAAAAAATGGTATCTTTTCGGCAACGGTTTTTCTTTTGATGATTGTAACGATGTTTTTCACATCGAACAAATTTTAGGCAATTTTCAGAAATACAAGCACGAATCATAGTTCACTTTCCATTCGGAAAAAATAAATAAAAAACCGTAAAATCTTGATATTTTGCGGTTTTTGCATTTTAAAACTCACTCGACCTGTTTTTAATTTCATCACTCCCCTCCGGATTTGCATATTTCGCATACTGATTTGTTTGTTCGAGCGAGCTGTGTCCGGCTTGGTTGCGAATGTCCAAAGGATTAATTCCGTCTTGCAGCTTCTGTACAATCCCGCTGTCTTTGAGCGAATAGAATTGATATTCTGCGGGCAAATTTAACTCCGTTCGCAATTTCGACCAACGTCGCCCAATATCTCTGCTGTTTTTTAAAACTTTGCCCGGTTTAAAACTCGTAGAAAAAACAAAATAGTTTTTCGGTATTTCATTTATATTCAACTTTTTAAGCAGTTGAATCAATTCATCGGACAAACTTACAATTCTGTCGTCTTTGTCTTTTGTGATTTTGGCGGGTAAAAACATGGTTTTCTTATCCAAATGAAAATATTCCGGCACAAGTTGGCAAATTTCACCGGGTCTTATAAGTCCGTGAAAACAAAGCAGAATAATTGTAAGGTATTCATATTCTTGCTTTTCGGTTAAATATTGTTTGATTTTTGTCCGAGTTTCCGCATCAATAATTTTACGGAATTTTGGTTCTTCCATTTTATTACGAACCGTTAAAAAAGGATTCACTTTGCAGTATAAATTTTCCACAAACCAATTCCAAAACGTAATGGCAAAAGTTTTGTAATTATTAAACGTCCGACCTCCAACGTTTCGCACATTGTACAGATAGTCTGTATATCCTTTTACTTCCCGTGCATCGAAAGATATTATCGGAATATCCGGTTTTTTCAACACATTGATAATGTAGTTTTCCAAAACGGCGGCATGGCTTCTGTAAGTTCTTATACTGTCGTGCCGTTTCAATTCCTTTTCTTTTGTGCGAATGTAGATATTTAGTGCATCAATCAACTTGGTAAAACCTCTCGGAGCTTCCTGCTCAATGAATGGATTCCAACCGGAGCGAAGTTTTTCATTAATTTCTAAAACAAGTTTTTGTCCGAATTTTCTACGTTCAGTTAAACTTTCAATCCGATTTACTTTAATTGTTTTCCTGTGCAGTTTTCCTGTTTGAGGATTTCGCACATGGTAGGAAACGTACCATCTTGATTTGTTTGCCTTTAACTCTGCGGGTAGGTAATCAACGAATAGCATAATTTTTTTCTCCTATAATTTTTACCTTCCGGTATTATAAGAGAATGATTATTAATGCTTTAACTTTTAAGGTCGGTTTTGTGCCGAATTTGTGCCGTTTTTCTTAAAAAAACCTCGTAACTTAATGAAATTCATTTTGTTACAAGGTTTTTGCGGAGAGAGAGGGATTCGAACCCCCGGAGGTATAACCCTCAACGGTTTTCAAGACCGCCGCAATCGACCACTCTGCCATCTCTCCGCTGCAAAAGTAAAACTAAATTTGAAAGTGAAAAAAAAATATCGTTTTTTTAGGGATAATTTTTATTCACAATCATCTAATATGTTGATAAACAAGAAAATAGTGATATTAAAAATAATATTAATTTAGGCAGTTATAAAAATATATCAAAATTAAATTCATTTTTTTGTTATTTTATCCAAAAATATCTGAAATTAGAACTTTATTTTACAGTTTTCAATTCAATTTTTTTTACAACAAAAAAATCTTTTATCACAACAGTACATGATTTCATTTTTAATCAGCATCATATTTCAATACTTTGGTAAAAAAAATACATATATCTGATTATCAAAGAAATGTAAAAAGTAATAACTATCGAATAAATTGATGTAAATCAACCATATACACATTTTTTAATTTTCATATTTTCACATTTTAACGAACTATTGATATTTGAAACGCCTAATATTCTATATTATTTCTTTGTTAATCCCTTTTCAAATGTCGGCACAGTTCACTTTTGATTGGGCTAAGGGTTTTGGCGGAGACCGTGAAGACAAAGCAACTTCGGTGATTGAAACTTTCGATGGGGGCTTGCTTTTAGGAGGTGTTGTGATACAAAAAAAAACTCACTTATGGTTGCTCAAACTCGATGAAAAGGGACAGGAAGTTTGGGGCAAAACCTACGAAAACAACTTTTCATCAGGGGCAAATTCAATCATTGAAACAACAGATTCTTGCATCGTTGCTGTTGGATTTATTACGAAAAAAAAGAACGACCGAACGACTGATGGGTGGTTTCTGAAAACAAATTATAAAGGAAAGATTCTCTTCGAAAAACAATTCGGAAAATCGGGCAACGAAGAATTGAAAGATATCGTTCAAATACACGATGGCGGTTATGTTGCCGTAGGATTTTCCGACTCAAACAGCGATGATGAAAAAGAAATTTGGATTATTAAAATCGATGCTCAGGCGAATTTGTTGTGGAGCAAAACCTACGGCGACACCGAAGAAGATGCGGCAAATTCTGTTTGTCTCACTTCCGATGGTGCTTGTGTAATTGCAGGATATGCCACACGGCGAGATAAACATGTGCTTCGTCTTATAAAAATTGATGCCGATGGAAACGATATCTGGGATAAACCTTTCGACACCGGAGCTTTACGCGAAGCCGATGACGTGGTCGAAACCGGCAACGGTTCCTTGGTAGTCGTGGGTTACAACTCGTGGACTAACAGCAAGCAAAGCGATGCTTTGGTCGAAATTCTCGATGCTTCGGGCGATTCTCTTTACACTTTGATTTACCCTGTCGATGGGCGTGCCGAAGCGACTTCGGTCTGTACAACGCACGACAGCATGGTCGTTGTTACGGGTTATTCGGAGAGCAATCAATTGATGAAATCGAATTTCTGGCTCAAAAAAATCAATATAAAGGGTGAAATGGTATGGCAGAGCGATTTTCTGCGTAAAAGTTACGATTACCCCTCATCGGTTACCGAAACTCGTGATAATGGACTTATTTCCGTTGGTGCAACCTACAATTTAGAACAAGGTTGGGATTATGCCGCATTAAAATATCGAACCAATAATAAAACTCGAATCGTTTTCTCCTCGCCGTATGATACAATTTCAGCTTCCGGTGTTAAGGATTTTGAACTGGACATCTGTTTTACCGGAGATAATTCAATTCAAAACGTTGATGTTACTGTAAACGGAAGTCTTCAATTCAGCGGACAACCAAGTAAAAACCTCATTACAACAAAAGAATGTCCGTGCCCGTTTATCGAAATCGTACATTTGCAACCGGGTATGAACAAAGTGAAAATTTCGGCTCGCGACAACCGTAATTATTTTGTGAGCGAAGAACGTATTATTTATTATATTCCGCCGCCAAATATAACTTGGTAGCATATTATTATTCAAACAAGTAACTCAATTAATACATCACAAAGATGCGTATTTTACACAGTTCGGATTGGCATATCGGCAAAAAATTATATGAAATTGATTTAGAAGCAGATCTTGTCTTTTTTTTTGAAAATCTTATTCAAATCATTCAAAGTAAACAAATTGATATTCTTATTGTTTCGGGTGATATTTTTGATACTGCATATCCTTCCAATTCTGCCTTAAATTTATATTATCGGACACTCATTCGCCTGTCAAATACAGGATTAAAACACATTTTCATCATCGGAGGCAATCACGACTCGGTCAGTACACTTGACGCTCCGAAACCTGTGCTCGAAGCGGTCAATGTACACGTTATAGGCGGTGTTCCGAAGACCGAAAAAGATGAAAATGATTACGAACAGGAAATCTATGAAATAAAAAACGAAATTGGGTCAACCGAATTGGTGATTTGTGCAGTTCCTTTTCTTCGGGAACGCGATATCAGGATAAACAATTCGGGCGAAAATGCTTTGGAACGGGCAAAATCTATTAATGATGGTATCAAAAATCATTTTTCGATTATTGCACAACATGTAAAAAGATACAAAGAAAAAAATATACCGATTCTTGTTACCGGACATCTTTTTGTGGCAGGTTCTTCAAATTCGGACAGTGAACGCGAAATTTATGCCGGAAATTTAGCAAAAATCGATAGTTCGATTTTTGACCCTGTTTTCGATTATGTGGCTTTGGGGCATATTCATCGTCCGCAAACGGTAAACAAAAATCCGAAAATCCGTTATTCAGGTTCGCCTATTCCATTGAGTTTCAGCGAGCGGGAAGATAAAAAAATGTTGCTTTGTATCCAAACCACAGAATCTAATGATTTGGAAGTCAGTGAAATAGAGCTTCCTTTTTTTAGAAAATTATTACACTTTTCGGGAACTTTTGAAGACATTAAAATGAAAATTTCCAAATTACAGAATGTGCAAATATCGAAGGATTTGTGTGAGGTTGAAATATTTGAAAAGCAATATATTCCTGATTTAATAAACAGCGTACAACAATATTTCGCTGAGTTGGAAACCATACAAATTGCCCATTTTAAAATTCAATTTGCCGAAAATAATGCCGGACTCGATGAATTTTTCGATACCACACAATCGATAAAAGATTTATCGGACATTGAGGTTTTCGAAAAACGATTGGATAATGAAAATATTGAGAACAAAGAAGATATATTGCAAACGTATTACGAAATTAAACAAATTATTTCACAGAATCCATAGTAATAGAATAACACATTCTTCTATTTTTGTGAGTAATCGGACAGATTTATTTGTATATTATAATGTCGGTATTCTTATCAAAATCAAATTATTACTTCATTAACCATTAACAATTAATAATTATTCATTACTTAACATCTCGTCAAAGCCATAGCCCTGCTCATATTTTTTTGCCCATTGCTTTATTAATTCAATATCATAAGGAACAATTCCTTTTTGTTGCAAATTTTTTAATCCTCTGATTTCGAGGCTTCCAAGTTTTCCGTCGGCTAAGAAACCGATTAATAAAAATTTTGAAATATCTCGTTGAATTTCCGGAGACAGTTTGCTAATTTTATCATAATAATTCATCGATAACTGATGCTCTTTTACCGGCGGAATATCAAATAAATCGAGAAAATACCTTGCAAAAAGATAATCGGTTGGATAAAAACTTTTTTTTGTCAATGCAATAAATTCCAAATTATCGTAAATCAGATTTCTAAAATCATTGTTTTGCCAATATTTTGCATAAAACCAATCGCCTGCCGATATCATTTAATTGTGTGCATACATTCGCATATTTGCTTTGCGTATCACGATTGAGGAAGCATAGGCATTCCAAAAAGCATAAATCGGTATGCCTGCCATATCCAAGAGCGAACGTACTGCCAAGCGTCCAAATATTTTTTTAAGAATAAAACGAAAAATAAATTTACTTAAAATAGCTTTTATCCGAAAGAGAATAAACAGTAAATAAACGCCTGTTTTTGATGAATTTTGAAGCGGATTAATACCCAATTCGGCATAGGTTTTCGTATCTTTCCCTAAGCCGATATCCAGCAAGCGTTTTGTTTCTTCTTTGGTGTCGCTTGCCGAATGTTTTTGAAAGCCGTAAACGGCTGCAATTCTCCCTACCGAACGAATATCTGTCATTGCCAAAAGCCAAATTTCGAGTGCTGTAAGAAACACGCCGTAATACAAGTCGTTGAGCGATAAACGAAATTTTATCAATCCGTAGAAGAACGAAAAATTTTGAAGCGGAAATATCTCGGGAAAAATATATTGAGGGATATACAAAAACAAGACACCGAGTGCACCGTAAAGTGCCGAAAAAAACAAGACACGGAATTTAATCTTTTTGATACGCAACATTTTTTGTTGTGGATTCAAATCGGCATATTGCGGAAACTTATTTGCTGTTTTCACAAAATAATTATAAGCCAACTTGTCCGAAAAATCCTTTATTTTGCTGTGTTTTTTTATATCCGACATTCTCTGTTTTCCTTAATAAGTAATCGGACAGCTTTATTTGTATTTTTAATGTCCGTATTCTTTTAAAAATCAAATTATTACTTCATTAACCATTAACAATTTATAATTAACCTTTACTTATATTTTAGCTTATAAAAATCAATCATCGCCCTGCCAACTAATCTTTTTCACCAAAAAATTCTTTATTAAAATTCACGAGATTCAACTGTTCCGAAGCCCGTGTAAAGGCAGTGTATAGCCACCGTAAATAATCAACATCAAGTTGTTCTTCGCTCGCCCGACCTTGGTCCACAAAAACACGTTTCCACTGTCCGCCTTGGGCTTTATGACAGGTAACAGCATAGGCGTATTTTACTTGAAGTGCATTAAAATAGGGGTGTTCACGCACGTTGTCATATTTTTTTTTCTTGGTGTTCAATTCTGAATAGTCATCTGCAATTTTAAAAAACAGTTCTTTATTTTGCTCCGAACTCAAAGCGGCGGTTTCGAGGTGCAGAGTATCGAGCAAAATTTTTACCGGTATTTCCAAATCGTCATAATCCGGGAAACTCAATATCACATCGGCAAAGCGATAACCATAACGCTCCGAATACCCCGAAATTTTGACA
Source organism: Draconibacterium orientale (assembly GCA_020721645.1). GTDB lineage: Bacteria > Bacteroidota > Bacteroidia > Bacteroidales > JAADGE01 > DYMH01. The sequence goes on along the minus strand of DYMH01000066.1, from coordinate 3,253 downwards.
ATTTCTGCAATGTCGCCGTTTGCAATAAAATCAATTTCGGGCATGGATTCTGTCCAAAAATAATTATTTTTTACTATCATCAAAATATCACCTTTAGCCAATTCTTCATCTCTGAAAAGTATCGAATTGCGGATTCCTTCATTGTAACGATTGGCTCGTTTGTTTGAGCGACAAATCACGGTAACATCTTTAATTCCGTGCTTGTCATAGGCTTCCGTAATTTTCTCGATAAGTTCGCTTCCCATGATTCGTAAGGTATCTGAAAAACCGTTGAGTGAAAAAACCGGAAATTTTTCTATTTTATTGAAGGGATTTTTGCCGTGATTTCCAATCATTTCTCTTAACATGGTTGCATTTGACAGTATTCCCGAATCTTCGGCTTGTCGAACAACTTCACTCAGTTCAAATTCGAATATTTTTTTATGATATTTTTCGAGATATCTAAGGTCGAGTGCCGGACTGAGTGATGTGCCGACAGGCGGAAGTTGTGCTGTATCGCCGGAAAGAATCAGCTTGCAATTTTTTTTGTTGTAAACATAATTAATCAAATCATCGAGCAAACGACCACTGCCGAAAACAGATTTTTCTCCCGAATGATTTGAAATCATTGAAGCTTCATCGACAATAAACAGTGTATTTGTATGTAAATTGGTATCAATATCGAACATACCATAACCATCGGAAGACGATTTGCGACGATAGATTTTCTTGTGAATCGTGAATGCCTGATGCCCGGAATAATAGTTTAACACCTTTGCTGCTCTGCCGGTGGGAGCTAATAGCACAATTTTAAGTTGTAATTCTTCGGCGGCTTTAACAATTCCGGCTATGATACTCGTTTTTCCGGTTCCGGCGTATCCGCGAAGTAAAAAAATTTCATTTTCATCACTTCCGGGCGAAACAAAAGTCGCCAAAGATTCTATAACTGTCTTTTGTCCTTTATTTGGAACGAATCCCATGTTTTTTATAACAACCGACTCTAAATAATTTTTGAGCATATACTCCGGAATACTGATTAAAGATTGTAAAAGTAATAGGATTTTTTGTATTTGAAAAGGGTATCAATACTATTTATTAACAATAAATATTTTGGATAAAACGAGCATTTTTTTGCAAAAAAAAAGAGCTGTTTTTAACAGCTCTTTTTTTTGAAATAATAATAATTTATTCAACAAGTTTTTTAAATTCAGCGTTATCAAAGAATTTTCTAAATTCCATATCTTTTTTAGCATAATCTTTCAAATTATTGTCTTTTCCGATAGCTATTCTCAGATTTTCAACAACATCAACTTCTTGGGCTGCTTTTGCAGCAACAACTGCTTTAAGATAATAAAACAAAGCTTTATCATTGTTTCCCATTGCATTTAAAGTTGAGCTTGCAGAAGTATTGTCGCCTGATAATGTTTCGGCTAATGCTTTATTGAAAGAGTTTTCTTTAAATTTAGAAACTGCTTCGCTATATTGAGCACGTTTGATTAAAATAATGCCCATATTATAACCTACTGCGGGTGATTTGCAACCTGCTGCTTCAGCTTTTTCAAAATATTCATAAGCTTCTTTATCGTTGCCTTCGGCAGCAGAAATGACACCTAAATTATTGAGAGCATCAGCGTTGTTCGATTGTAAACTGATAACTTTTTGGAAACTGATTTTAGCATCTGAATATTGAGCCATTTTAACTTGGCAAACACCTAAATTTTGAAAACCAATCCAATCGGTAGGATATGTTGTTGTGTAGGTTTTGTAGATTTGAATTTTTTGAGCAGGGGTTTTTGAAGCAAATGCTGAATACAATAATTCTTGTTGTTGCAATTTTTCGGGAGTTGTAACAGCAATTTGAATCATTTCAGCATCTTCTTTTGAAGCGGTTTGATATTCGAACATAATATGCGAACGTCTCAACATCGGAAGAATGTCTTTTCGTAATTCATTATAAACGAGTGACATTTTTTTGATTTCGGTTTCGCGAACGTCAGGATCCGAATACATAGTTAATACACGAAGAATCAATTCTTTATCTTTAATTGTAGATGCTTCAACTTCGGCTTTAAAACCGTCCCAATCTTCGGTAGGTGTTGTTTCAGTCAAGAAAAAATCAGCTTTTTTTGCACCTTCAACTTTTTGTTTTGTTAAAACATCCATGAAAGCTTTTTGAGAATTTTTACCACGGTTTACTACCAAATCAGCGTTTAATTTCTCCGGACCGTCAGGCGAAGCATAACTTGCAATATGAACACCTTTTAATTGTTTGTTTGGGTCATTTGCAGCTTTTTTAATGAAAGAAACCAATGTGTCGATGTCAGCTTTTTTAATTTGATTTGCTTTTACATTTGCTTGTTGCAAATCGTAAAAAATCTTAGCATCTTTTTTATCGGTGGTAATTTGCGGTTTGGAAACAGGAACATTTATTGTTTGACCGGCGTTAGAGCCACAATCAACGAGCATTCCACCGTTAACCAATTCCGGTGTTGTGACGATACCGTCGGCAACTTTAACAGTTAAAATACTTGCTTTTTCGCCCTTTTGTGTCGAAACTTGGAAACGTAATTCCAAATCTGACATTCTTAATGAGTTTCTGTAAGCAATGGTATCTTTGAAAGAAAAAGAGCCACCTTCTTTGTAGTTGATTCTTGTATAATTATCTTTATAACTTTCGCCGATAACGGTTTGTGTCGGAAAGGTTACATCATCACTGCCGTCATCAGCTTTTAAAGCCGGAGTAATTACAAGCATCACTTTTTTACCGAAATATTTCGGAGGAAATGTTACTGTAACATTGATAGGTACTTTGCCGGCGTGCATTTCAACCGGATTCGGATTCGATTTATAGGTAACTGTACCTGCTTTATCGACCATTTTTTTTAGGTTATTGCAACTGCTTAAAAGCCCTGCTACAAGCAATAATGATGCAAAATAAATAAATGTTTTTTTCATAATTCAAAAATATGTTAATATTTAATTTTCCGTAATTAGTTGCAAATCTAATAATGTTTTCCGTTATATAAAAAATTTTTTTAACAAAAATCATATATAAACAAAGCGAACTTATTTATCTTTACATATTTCTGCAAAGTTTTCCCAAAAATATAAAATTGGAATAATATTTATAATTGTAATTATTATGTTCAATAAAAATAAATTTAATGCTTATCCGCAAAGAACTCTAAAAAATTTATATTGATAAAATTGATGGTTTTTAATACAGCTAATATGTTAATTAAATGTATGTTGCAAACTTCCCCATAAAAAAGGG
>DYMH01000211.1 GCA_020721645.1 Draconibacterium orientale | reverse complement strand
GCACATAAATTTGAATTGGTCGCAAATTGTATTGATTAAGTAAATAAATCTAAAATATTATTGTTGCATGTCTGATTTTTTTTGGAATCGGCAGCATTGCCAATGCTCAGGAATTAGATAAATTCGGAGCCGATGTGGGAAAAAAAACTGTAATGCGCAAAGAAATTCGCGTTCCGTACACCGACCTTGTCAGTTATTACGGTTATATTGTTCCGGGAGCCGTTCCCGATGAAACACGCGACGGTAAAAAATTCTATTATCTTTATTTGTGGATTCCGGCTGTGGCACCCGAACTTGGTATTCGCATGATTTCGCCGATTCCGGAAGGCATGAAAGCGTCGGAAACCGATTTTATAGGCGTAGATTACGCTGCCAATGCTGCTGAAAATAAAAATTATTTCGATACATGGATAACTCTCGAACGAGCCGAAGGCATTACAAGTGCCGATGATATTTTGAACGGAAAAACCGCAACATGGAACTCATTCGGTGTAAACGATGATTCGGGCGAAATGCCGGCTCAACCATCGGGAAGCAAATACAATTCGTTGATGCGCATAACAAGCGAAACCGGAAATCCGGCAAAGGCATTGGTTGTCGGTTTGTATCGAATCGGCTTCACTACATATAAAGTAGGTGAAGTTCAAGGCGGGTTCTTGGCACAAGTCGGGGCTCCGGTAAAATTACCGGGAGTAGGAATTTCCGCCAATTTAGAAGATTTACAAAAGTTGGTGAAAAAATAATTGCTCGATTTATAAATTCCAAACTGTTGAAGCGAAACTTCATATTATTGTTTCTGTTTTCAAAAAGTTATTCAACGAGTTCCGTTCTTATTATTAAGTGCGGAACTCTTTATTACGCTCCCGGAAACAATTTCAATATCAGATTAGAGCGATAATTTTGAAATGGTATCCACCAAAACAAAGAATAACAGACTTACCTAACGATGGCATTCAGAGTAACACCTGCCCCAAAACCCGGATGACCTTGTCCGTAGATTGTTTTGTATTCGACATAAGGTGCAAAATTGAAATTTTCACCTGCAAACAGATTGAGTTTTGTTCCGGCGGAAAAAGTAAATAAAAAAGGTGAATCATCTATTCTGTTTGGCTCATACCAATAATCGACACCCATTGGGTTGATATAGGGTGAAACGACAACATTATTTAAAACAGGCAGGTGAAAACTGACTCCTTCACTGAATAATATTATTAACAATACAGCCCAATAATCATCATCATTACAACTGATATTGCTGCAACCGGAAGGGTCGCCCGAAAGGAAGACTAAACTTGCAAGTGCCATTCCTATTGGCATGTGAACGTAATTTGGTCCGAACTGAAAATTGCTGTTCAAACTCACATTATCGGTCAAAAATAATTGCATTGTCAATCCGCCGGCGGTTTTGGCACCGTAATCAGTGTACATAATCGCATTTGCCGATAATCCCATCGAAAAATCGCCGTCTTCAAATTGGGCTTTGCCGGCACAAGGGATTGATAATGCGAAAATCAAGACAAAACAAAATTTTTGTATCGTCATTTTTCTTTATTGTTTTAGGAAACTTCAACCTTTTTTTTAGCACTTCTTGGGTGGTAATCGGTTATCACCTGCCGCAGGTATTCACGGTCGAGATGTGTGTAGATTTCGGTGGTTGTAATGGATTCGTGCCCTAACATTTCCTGAACGGCACGGATATCAGCACCGCCTTCAATTAAATGTGTAGCAAAAGAATGGCGAAGGGTATGCGGACTGATTGTTTTTAGTATGCCTGCTGTTGTTGCAGCGTTTTTTATTATCATAAAAATCATTACACGAGTTAATTGTTGCCCGCGTCGATTCAGAAAAAGATTATTTTCAAAGTGTGGTTTGATATCTATCCGATTGCGATAATTTTCGCAATATAAATTAATTTCGTAAATTGCCTTTGAGCCAATAGGAACAAGCCTTTGCTTTTCGCCTTTGCCGGTGATGCGAACATAACCTTCGTTCAAATGCAAATCGGTAATTTTCAGATTGATTAATTCCGATACACGTAATCCACAGCTGTAAAGAGTTTCGATAATTGCTCGGTTTCGATGCCCTTCCGGTTTACTTAAATCCAAGGATTGTTCCATGGCATCAATTTCTTCTACCGACAGGATTTCGGGAAGTGTCCGGCTTAGTTTTGGGGAATCGAGAAGTTTTGTTGGGTCGTTGGTGATTTTTTCAGACAAAATCAAAAAATGGAAAAAAGCTTTGATTCCCGAAATAATTCGCGACTGACTCCTTGCCGCAAGCCCGAGCTCGCTTAATTGACAAATGAAATTTTGTAAATCGGAATAAATAATAGCAGCAGGTTGTTTATTGGTAAAATTGATGAGTTTTGTAACATCATTCAAATAGGCATCTATCGAATTATTCGACAAAGATTTTTCTAACTTCAAAAAAAGTTTAAAATCATGAATCTCTTGTTCCCATCCGTGCATAAATCCATTTGTTTACACAAATTTATAAAAATAATTTTATTTAGGAAATATATTAAAAAATTCAAATTATTTTTATCTTTATACAATTAAATAATTAGATATGTTTTCGGCTTACGAACACATTTTTTATCTCTATATCAGTTTATTAATTATTTTATTTTAAAAAACAGGAACACATGATTGATTTTTCATTAAGCAAAAGCCAGCTGGAACTCGTTGCAAAATACAAAGATTTTGCCGAAAGAGTCATAAAACCCGTACGTGAAAAATATGATATTTCAGGAGAATTTCCTTGGGAAGTGATTAAAAAAGCCTACGATGAAGGCTTAATGAATTCGCAAATTGCCAAAGAATACGGCGGCGAGGGTTTGGATATATTCGATGCCGCTTTGGGTACCGAAGAGTTTGGTGCTGTGTGTGCCGGAATTGGTATCAGCTTAGATGCTACCATGTTGGCTCTCACACCTTGGGTTATTTCGGCAAATCCCGACCAGCTAAAACGCTTTATGGGGCGATTGAATGAAGAAAAAGGTGCGGCAGCTTATTGTTTAACCGAACCAAATGCGGGCAGCGATGTTGCAAACATCAAGTCTAATGCAATAAAAAAAGGCGATAAATATATTTTGAACGGGCACAAACGTTTCATTACCAATGCAGAAGCTGCTACGTACCTCACCGTATTTGCACAAGCCGACCCGGAACGCGGAGCACGCAGTTTGTCTTGTTTTGTTGTTCCGGCAGATTTGCCGGGCGTAGAAATACTTCCTCGACTCGATAAAATGGGACAACGCGGTTCGGTTCAAAATGAAATAAAATTCCATGATGTCGAAGTTCCTGTTGAAAACTTACTCGGGCGTGAAGGCGAAGGCTTTTTGATTGGAATGAAAACGTTCGACCGTACACGAACCGGCATTGCCGCTCTTAGTGTCGGAATTGCAAGGGCTGCCTTAGAAACATCGCTTAATTGGGCAAAAAACAGAATTCAATTCGGAGCACCGGTTACTGCAAATCAAGGTGTTTCTTTTATGCTCGCCGAAATGGCAACAAAAGTTGAATTGGCTCGTTTGATGACTTGGAAAGCCGCATGGTACTACGAACAGGGTTTAAAAAATCCCGGAACATATTCGGCTATGGCAAAATATTATGCCAGCGACGTGGCTATGCAAGTTACAACAGATGCCGTGCAGGTGATGGGCGGCGATGGATATACACGAAGTTTCGGCGTAGAAAAAATGATGCGTGATGCGAAACTCTGCCAAATATACGAAGGCACAAACCAAGTTCAACGATTAGTAATTTCAAAAGGAATTTTAAAATAATTGATAATTGATAATTGATAATTGATAATTGATAATTGATAATTGATAA
>DYMH01000210.1 GCA_020721645.1 Draconibacterium orientale | reverse complement strand
AATCCTTTTCAGGATTTCTATTCAAAATATTAATCAACTATATTTCAATGACTTAGAATAAATTTTGACCCGTGAATCGCATTACAAACGGAACTATTTTGAATAAAACGAATATTTGCCTTCAAAAAAAATTATATGCTTATCAGTAAATGCCCCCAAAAAAATGAATGTTTTTGAATGCTCGGAGGCAATTCCCCGCTTTGTTAAGGGGGAGTTTGCAACATACATTTAATTAACACATTAGCTGTTTTAAAAACCATCAATTTTATCAATATAAATTTTTTAGTGCACTTTGCGAATAAGCATTAAAAATTATCTTTATATTGCAAATAATTTCTGATTTCAGTCTAAAAAATGATAAAGAAGAAAGTTTATATAGTTATCGTACTGAAAATAAGGACTTTAACAAAAATCTCTACTTTTACATAAATTATTGATTATAAACGATATACACTTTTCGCTTTACAAACTTTATACTTTTTATACTTGGCTCACAGATAATTAAATCTGTTTTTTTTAATGAATTTTTACTTGAATGATATTAACATAACAAATTTACTTTCAGCATTTTAGAGGCACAATATAGTTTTTTGTCGAAACAAATTTTTTATCAAACCATTAAAAAACAATGCGATAATGAAAAAATATATCCTTGCATTAGACCAAGGAACAAGCAGTTCCCGAAGTGTATTATTTAATCAAAAACTCGAAATTATCGGCATCGAACAAGTTGAGTTTCAACAATATTATCCTCAACCCGGGCTTGTTGAGCACAATCCGCACGAAATATGGGAAACCCAATATCTGACCGCTAAAACCTTATTAACCAAAAATAAAATTAAACCTTCCGAAATCCTTGGAATAGGAATTACGAACCAACGCGAAACGACCATTTTGTGGGATAAATTTACGGGCGAACCGGTTTACAATGCAATCGTTTGGCAAGACAAACGCACGATTGAGATGTGTAATCTTCTGAAAAAGAAAGGATTTGATGTTGAAATAAAAAACAAAACCGGTTTGGAAACCGACTCGTATTTTTCGGCAACAAAAATTGCATGGATTTTAGACCATGTGGAAGGCATACGTGAGCGAGCCGAAAAAGGAGAAATATTATTCGGAACCATTGATACGTGGCTTGTTTGGAAACTCAGCGGCGGCAAAATTCATATTACCGATTATTCCAACGCCTCTCGCACAATGTTATTTAATATCAGCACTTTACTCTGGGACCAAGAGTTGCTTCAAATGCTAAATATCCCGCAAAATATTTTGCCGGAGGTTCGGAATTCGAGCGAAATCTACGGAAATACATCACCGGAATTGTTTGAGAATATAGAAATACCGATTGCAGGAATTGCCGGCGACCAACAAGCGGCTCTTTTCGGGCAGCATTGTTATAATCCCGGTTCGGTAAAAAACACTTACGGAACAGGGTGTTTTATGTTGATGAATACAGGAAATCGTCGCATTCGGTCCGAATCGGGTTTGCTCACCACCATTGCTTGGGGGCTCGATAACAAAATCACGTATGCTCTCGAAGGCAGCGTCTTTATTGCCGGTGCGGCAATTAAATGGTTGCGCGACGGACTGAAAATTATTCGTTCGGCTTCCGAAGCCGAAAAAATGGCTCTGGAAGCTCAAAATAATGCCGGCGTGTACTTTGTCCCGGCTTTTACCGGTTTGGGAGCACCATATTGGGATTCGGAAGCTCGCGGAACCATCGTTGGACTAACTCAGGGCGTTACCGAAAAACATGTGGTTCGGGCGGCTCTGGAAGCAATGGCATATCAAATAAGAGATGTGATTGATGCCATGGCAATGGATTCGGGTATTAATCCACTTGATTTGAACGTGGACGGCGGAGCTTCTATAAACGATTTTTTGATGCAATTTCAAGCTGATATTTTAAAAATTCCGGTTGTAAGACCAAAAATAACTGAATCTACCGCCTTGGGTGCCGCTTGTTTGGCAGGTTTGGCTCTTGGATTTTGGAATATGGAATCACTGTCTGCTTATCGTGAAATCGACAAAAAATTTTGCCCCCAAATGAACGAAAATGAACGAAATCAATTATATGCACTGTGGAAAAATGCTGTTGAGAAGGCAAAAAGTTAAAAAAGTCAAACTTTAATAATAGTAATTGGTAAATAGTAGTTAGTATTTAGTAATAACGATGAAAATGAGGTGATTGTATGCTTGTGAATCGCATTTATTAATGGCGAAATTATAGTATAAGAATTCGATAACAAGTAATCGGACAGATTTGTTTGTATATTATAATTTCCGTATTCTTATCAAAATCAAACTATTACTTCATTAACAATTAATAATTAACCTTTTCTTATTATACCGAAGCAATCGCTTCGACCGGATCTAATTTCGAAGCTCGCAGTGCCGGGAACAAACCGGCTAATATTCCGATAAAAATCGACAAAATTAAACCTGTCAGTACATTATGCATGCTCATGCTAAAATTCATTCCCGGATCACTCAACATTGAGGTCGCAATAAAAACTAACAGCAAACCCAAACCGCCGCCAAGAATAGACAGAATTATTGCTTCAAACAAAAATTGTAACATGATAAAATAGCGTTTTGCTCCCAAAGCCTTTTGTATGCCGATTAATTTTGTTTGCTCTTTCACCGAAACGAACATGATGTTTGCAATTCCGAAACCGCCGACTAATATTGAAAAACCACCGATAATCATTCCCGTAATATCAATAACGGCAAAGATACTATCGAAACTCTTAGAGATAAGGCTTGCTTGATTGAGTGCGAAATTATCTTCCGATGTTGGAGGCAGTTTACGAATTGAACGCATTATTCCGCGAAGTTCTTCTTTCAAATCTTCAACACCCACGCCTTCAACAGGCTTGACCATGACCATCGGATTGAGATTTTCGCTGCGGATATTCACGATGTTTCGCATATAACTTATCGGTACAAGTATTATTTTATCTGTACTCATTCCAAACATATCTTCGCCTTCTTTTGCAAAAACTCCAATCACAGTCATTTTAAACTCTCCAATTTTTATCGATTTCCCAATGGGGTCCACTCCTTTGAATAAACTCTCAACAATAGACGAGCCGACAATTACCAAATTTTTACCGGATTGATATTCAAAAGGTGAAAAATAGCGTCCTTTCGAGAGTTCAAAATTCTTGATATCGCGATAAGAATATTCTGCCGAAGTTATCTGAACATCTTCGGCTGTGTTATCTCGAAATTTGACGGCTTTTTGGCTGAAAACCATAAATGTGCAAGCCTGTGTCAATTTCGACATTTCGCGTATCTTTTTCGATTCGTTGATGTTTGCCACAGGACGGTTCAGGTATTTCCACCAAGGATAATCGCTGCCAAAAGACCATGGCCATTTTTGAACATAAACAACATTTTCGCCCAAGCCCGAAATGCTGGTTCTGATACTGTTTTCCAAAGAGTCGATGACAGTGAAAACGGATATAATGGCAAAAATTCCGATGGTAATTCCCAAAAGCGAAAGGAATGTGCGTAACTTATTGACAATAAGCGAATTAATTGCATACATCAAACTTTCGTGAAACAGAAAAAAGAAAAGCATGGATTAATTTATTGATTTGATGAGAAATGATGTGTCGATGAGCTGATTCTGAAATTTGTTAAGCTGAAAAATTGAATTTCTGAACTTTCAAGCAAATTTATAACTATTTTTAGGATAATGGTAATGAATTATTTGGGGTGAAAAAGTATATTTTTATAAAAAAAATCGCAGATTCCGAAATATTTTATACATTTGCCGATATTGCGAGAATAGCTCAGTTGGTAGAGCATCAGCTTCCCAAGCTGAGGGTCGCGGGTTCGAATCC
>DYMH01000003.1:24273-59767 GCA_020721645.1 Draconibacterium orientale | reverse complement strand
TTTCGGGATAAAAATCCCGAAAAACGTTGACTTTATGGACGGACTCTAATTATACTTTCGGAAATCAATTTACAACAGTTTATTTTCCAAATACTGGAACTTTACCTTCCGAAATGAGTGCAAAAATAACTATAGGAACATCTCCTTCTTGGAGACCGGGAGCAATTCTTAGAGAAATGGAAATCATTCAAACAGGCGGAAGCGGAACAAAAGGCATATTTTCGTATCATTATACAGATGAAGAATTAAACGAAAATATTGAAGAAAACCTTGTTTTTTGGGTTGGGCTTACGCCTACAAATTATGAATATGGGCGTTCGGCTTTTAATTCCGCAGATAATTGGGTTTCCTTATCAAATGTAAATGTTGGGTTTTTCTTATCAACCTGGTCGGGCACTAAAAATGTAACACTCGATGAATTTGGTACAACGACTACAATAACATGGAACGGTTCATTGTCAGATTCGTGGACAAGTATCGAAAATTGGACTCCGAATGTTGGTCCGTCTGTAACAATGAATGTCATAATTCCGGATGCTTCAACAACATTATCTTCTCCTACATTACCGGCTTTCACCGAAATAAAAACCATTACAATTGAAGCTGCAGGTATTTTAAATGCAGTTGCCGATGCGCAATTTACGGTTAACGGAGCCGGAAGCACGTGGAGTTGTGTCGGCGGAACTTTTATTCCCAATACAAGCAATGTGATTTTCACAAATGCCGATGCAACAATTTCAGGAGAAACAAATTTTTATAATGTAACAATAAATACGGATAATGCATTAAGTATGGTTGACAGAAGCACTATGAGAATAGCGGGAGCAGTTACAAATTCCGGAGCATGGAATGCTTTTGTCGGAGGACAAACAACCGTAGAATACAACGGTGCCGTCCAAACAGTTGTAATTCCGAACAGTGCTACAAATCGTTACAGTACATTAATTTTGAGCGGAACAGGTATTAAAACATTGCCTAATTCGGCTTTGGAAATTTTAGGCGATTTTGAAATTTCGGGCACAGCCGAAACTGCAATAATAAACGATTTTATCGTTGATAACAATCTTACAATCGGAAGCACTGCCAAATTATCAGTATCGCCCTTAGGAAATTTAACAGTAACCGGAACACTCACAAACGATGCCGAAGCAGCCGGATTTATTCTGAAATCCGATGAAACAGGAACCGGCTCGTTGATACAAAATACGCCGAATGTGAAAGCAACTGTCGAACGATATATTACCGCCGATTCGTGGCATTACATGTTTGCTCCGATGAACGAAATTCTGACAACAACTTTTACAACAGAAGGTCCATATTCAAATCCCAACATCTATTCATACAACGAAACAACCGATGATTATTGGAATATCTCAACCATTTTCGGTAATTCGGGTTGGGCATCGGAATTGTTGAGTACATATCTGCCTGCAAATAAAGGATTTATATTCAACAGATACCAATCCACCGATAAAACATTTTCTCAAATCGGCGGCAATTTATTTGTTGAATCGAAAGAGTTCGCAGTCTCCTACACCAAAAATATAGGAACAATTGAAAACGGTGTAACTCAAGCATGGACGACTTTTGATGGTTGGAATTTGATTGGAAACCCCTTTACTGCGGCAATCGATTGGGATTTGGTTGCAAAAGATGATATTGAATCAGGTACCTATTTCTACGATGGCGATAATTATCAATATTACGTATCCGGCGGCGGCTCTTCGGCATGGAACGTTGGAATTACTCTCAACGGAGGCTCGAATATGGTTCCGAGCGGACAGGCATTTTTTGTAAAAGTGATAAATACCGATGTTACACATTCCGGAATGGTAACAATCTCGCCTGCTTCAAGAATGCACAGCGAACAAGCGTTTTGGAAAAAAACGATTGCCGAAGTGCCGAATATCCTGAAATTGAAATTATCGACCGGAAACTTATCCGATGAAACCGTTATTCGTACAATTCCGGACGCATCACAAGAACATGATGCACACTATGATGCCTACAAAAAATTTTCGTGGAATCCAACTCACCCACAAATTTATACGTACAATATCGATAATTCCAATTTGTTCGCTGTCAATGCACTGCCCGAAATGAACGAAGAAGAATCACTCCCGCTGGGTGTATATGCCGGAATTTCAGGTACATACACAATCCGTAATATCGAAAATACATTTGTCGAACGCCATATCTATTTGGAAGATAATCAATTAAATACATTGCAAAATATTACCGTTAAACCCGAATACACATTTACGCAAGGAGTCGAAAATAATGAAAATCGATTTTTTCTACTGTTTGCAATCAATCATTCTCCCACGGCATTTGATATTCCAAATCAGAACACGGAAGTTGAAAAGCTCTTTTTATTTACCCTGCCCGATAAAATGTTTACCGACCCCGATTACGGCGATATTTTAAACTATACCGCCACGCTTTCCAACGGCGACCCGTTGCCCGATTGGTTGAATTTCGAAGCCGGAAAAAAACAATTTTCGGGTATTCCGAAAACCATTCAAAGCCTCGATATTTCGGTTACTGCACACGATTTTTTTGGTAAAGCTGCTCTTTCAAGTTTCAATATCGAAGTTGAAGAAAATGCGTTGTCGGTCGAAAATGCCAATCAATACGCAGTAAGTGTTTATCCAAATCCAAGTTCCGGTATTTTGAAAATCAAATTCACAGGATTTTCGGAGGCTCAAATTTCTGTTAGCGACATTGCAGGTCGAATTGTGTTCAGAAAATACAGATTCCTAACACTCCAAACAATCGATTTATCACCTTTTGGAAAAGGAATTTATTTTGTTGAGATTCGTTCGGAACACGAAATTTTCAGAAGCAAAATCGAAATTCGATAAAGCGTCATAAAATAAATAGGGAACAGTCCGTTTATTATGGAAGAATTAATTCAGTGAATTTGTCGTAATTTATTATTTTATCAACACATGAATTAATTATCATATCAATTAATTCTAAAAAAATTATAAAAGATGTAGGGATTTATCAATTCCTACATCTTTTTTTTATATAATTTTTTTGAAATGTTTATAGACCGAGAACTTCGCAAAAGACTTTTATTTATTTATAGTTGAAAATTTTAATGATTTATTTTTAAAAAAGTGAATAGAAAATGTGTTGTAGAATTTAACCGTTTTTTTTAAGACAGTAATTTTTGTTATTTTTTTTTCAATATTTATTTTGTATTATTACTATCTTTTTAGAAAAAATTATTATCAAATTAACTCATGTTAAACTAATTTAATCTGTATGAAAAAAATCGACTTTTTCAGAAGATTGTATGTTTTAGCTACAATCCTTCTCTTAACAGGAACTGCTTATGGGCAATTAACCGGAACCAAAACAATTCCCGGCGATTATGCCTCTGTTGCATTGGCAATCACCGACTTGAACACGCAAGGTGTTGGTGCGGGCGGCGTTATTTTCAATGTTGCGGCAGGTTATACCGAAACCTTTGCTTCGCCAACAGCAGGGTTGATTACTGCAACCGGAACTGCTGCCAATCCAATCGTTTTTCAAAAATCGGGTGCAGCAGCCAATCCCGTAATCACAGCAGCAACACCGGGTGTCAGCCCTACTGTGGACGGAATCATTGTTATCAGAGGCGGTGATTATATTACCTTCGATGGCATTGATCTCACTGAGAATACATCAAATACCACTGCCACAATGCAAATGGAATGGGGCTATGCTCTTGTAAAAACTTCTGCAACCGATGGTGCACAGTATAATGAAATTAAGAACTGTTCCGTTACTTTAAATAAAACAAATATTGCTACTGTTGGTGTTTACTCAGGAAATCATACCGATGCAAACACAACAGCCTTAACAGTAACCGATGTTTTAGGTGCAAATTCGTATAATAAAGTGAATGGAAATACTGTTACAAATTCCTTTACAAATATTTCATTTAACGGAAGTTCGACAGTAGCATATTTCGACCAAAATAATGAGATAGGTGTTACCACCGGCAATTCCTTGTCTAATTTTGGTGGTTCTTCATCGAGTTATTCGATTTATATTAGATATAATAATAATTTCAAGATTGCAAATAATGCAATAATAAATTCCGGAACAACAGGCACTTTAAGAGGTATGTATCTTGCAGGTACCATAAATGCTTCGGGTGATATTTATAATAATCACATTCAACTATCTTCGAGTGCCACTTCAAGCCAGTTGAATGCAATCGAAAGTGCAATCACAGGTAACGGAACCTTGAATATCCATGACAACATTATTCACGATTTCACTTATACAAGTTCTACATCAGGTATAGTTTATTTAATTTATCAAAATGGCGAAGTCGCAAATCTGAATATTTATGATAATTCACTGACCGACAATTCATCAGCAGGAACAGGTACTTTTGGTTTAATATATACAACATCAACTGTTACAACGGCTTCAATATATGGCAATACCATTTCCGGAAATTCCAAAACCGGAGCCTCAGGAACAATGTATTGCATTCGTGCAAGTACCGGAACAATATCGGTTCACGACAATATTATAACCGACAATACAGTTCCTACAACATCAGGAACAAGTGCCGCTTCAATTTACGGTTATTATAATTTTGGTTCGCCATTAATTGAAGGAATTTACAATAATCAAATAAATGGTTTAAGTATAGGCGGAACAAGCAGCGGAGCGCGAACAATTTACGGAATATATTCAAACACAACTGCCACAGCTGTAAAAAATATTTATTCAAATAATGTTAATAATTTGAATGTTACAACCGGAAACGGTACTATTTATGGTATATACCAAGCTTTGGGTGCACCGGCAAATTTATATAAAAACAAAATCTATAATTTGAGTTCGAGCGGAACCGGCGGAACGACTTACGGTATGTATATTTCGAGCGGTACAACGAATAATATTTATAATAATTTTATCTCAGATATAAAAGCCCCTGCCGCCACCGGATCAAATGCCGTAAGCGGATTGTATATTTCGGGAGGTACTACGGCAAATGTATTCTACAATTCAATTTATTTGAATACTTCAAGTACCGGTGCTACATTTGGTTCAACCGGTATCTATAAATCATCAACAACAACAGGTGATTTCAGAAATAATATTGTTGTCAATGTTTCCACTCCGGGTGCAACAAGCGGAAATACAGTTGCTTATCGTTGGTCGGGAACTTATAACGAAACATATTATGCTGCAACATCAAACAACAACTGTTTTTATGCAGGTGTCCCGGCTGCGAATACATTAATCTTTTTCGACGGAACAAATTCCGATCAAACTCTGGCGGCATACAAAACTCGAGTTTCGGGCAGAGACGGGGTTTCGATTTCCGAAAATCCTCCCTTTGTAAGTGCAAGCGATTTGCATCTGCAAACCACTATTGCAACACAATGCGAAAGCGGCGGTGTCGTAGTTTCTGCTCCTTTTGCTGTTACAACCGACTTCGATGAAGAGACAAGAAATGCAAGCACACCCGATATCGGTGCCGATGAAGGTGCATTTACACCTTCCGATTTAACAGCTCCTTCAATATCTTACACAGCCCTAAGCAACACTTCATCAACAAGTGCAAGAAGTTTGGCTGTTACCATTACCGATTTCAGCGGTGTGGGAAGCGGTGCAAATCAACCGGTTTTATATTGGAAAATTAATGCCGCAGCTTCATATACGGGACCGGTAGCACCAAGTTCAATAGCAGGCAGTGTCTATACTTACGATTTTGGAGACGGTGTTGTGGCAGCAGATGTTGTTTCATATTTTGTTGTTGCACAAGACAATGCAAGCACACCAAACGTAGGTTCATATCCGAGCGGAGCAACAGTTACGGCTAATCCTCCGGTAGCAACAGCAGGACCGGCAACGCCAAGCTCATATACTATTTTGGGTTATATTTCAGGAATAAAAACAGTTGGTGTCGGTGGAGATTTTGCAACTTTGACTGCCGCTGTTAATGCCTTGAACAACAACGAACTCAACGGTGCTCTGGTTTTCCAATTAATAGATGCCGATTATTCGACTTCCGAAACCTTCCCCTTGATTATCAATTCAAATCCGGGTTCCAGTGTTGTCAATACAGTAACCATAAAACCGGCTGACGGAGTTGTGTCAGCTATCACAGGCTCGGTTGCAAGTGATGCTGTAATAAAAATTAATGGTGCAAGCTATATTATTATTGACGGTTCAAATACAGTTGATGGAACAACCAGAGATTTGACAATCAAAAATTTGAGTACAACTGCACCAAAAGTTATTTTGTTCGGGTCGCTCGGAACAAATCCCATTTCAAATATTACTCTCGAAAATTGTAATATTGTTAATGGTGCAAATACTTCATCTGCTCTTGTCGTTACAAGTTATACGGGAACTGCCGGATATTTTAATAATATATCAATTCTGAATAACAGCGTTCAAACTGCTTATATTGGTATCTATTGTAATTCAGCTTTGGCTCCGAGCAATGGTAATGGGTTGGTTATTTCGGGAAATACGTTGAATGCTTCGGGCGGAAATTCCATTCGTTTAGTTGGTATCTATGTTCAAGGTGTCGATGGTGCAACTGTTTCAAACAATACAATCGGATATTTCGCAACTGCCAATGCCGAAAGTCCCAAAGGAATTTGGTTTGCAACAGGAACCGTAAACAGTACAATCAATTCTAATACATTGAATTCGATATACGCAAATAATTCAGGAAGCTATTCATCATCAGCAATTTATATTACAAACGGTGCAGCAAATTCAAACATCAATGTAACAAATAATACCATCAGCGACATTTCTGTTGCCGGATCTTCTGTTTCCTACGGTATTTATATCGGAAGTGCAATAAGTGGTGTTAATATCAGCAAAAATACGATTTCTAATATCAAAAACACAAATTCGGGCGGATACAGTGCTATCGGTATTGCATTGGCTTCATCATTAACCACAGCGAATACAACAGTTTCTAATAACAGAATAAGCGATGTTACAGGATATGGTTGGACTTCTACCACAACTGATAATGGTTACGGTATCAATATTCTCAGCGGCGGAGGTTATAATTTATACTATAACACTATCAGTTTATCGGCAAATCAAAGTACAGGAACTCCTGCTTGCTTAATTATTAATTCGACTGTCAGCACTGCCGGAAGTTTAGATATTCGAAATAATATTTTTTCGATAAGTTCAACAGTTGGAACTCGATATGCAATCATCTGTAACACAACAAGTGCTACTTTTTCCAACCTCGATTACAATGATTACATTTCTGCCGGAACAAATTTAGGATATTTTGCAGGAGCTGCTGTTTTAGATTTAGCTGCATGGCAAACCGCAACCGGAAAAGATGCGAACAGTAAATCGATTGCTCCTTATTTCGTTTCCGCTACCGATTTACACCTCATTTCGCAAGCCAACTGTCAGTTATCCGATTTAGGAACACCAATCAGCGGAATTACCACCGATTTCGACGGCGATACTCGCAGTGAATCAACTCCGGATATGGGTGCCGACGAATTTGATTCTTCGCCAATTATTGCAAATGCAGGTTCCGATGACGTTTCCTGCGACGGAACATATACTTTGGACGGAAACACAGTAAGCCCCGCAACCGGAACATGGACAGCTTCTCAAGCAGTTACATTCAGCGATGCTACTTTGAACACTTGCGGATTAAGTGATTTACTCGTAGGAATATCAACTCTTACATGGACAGCCGTTTACGGAACATGTTCAACTTCCGATGATGTCGCAATCAACAATAATCCGATTACCGTAACTGCCAACGCAGGAGCTGATGATTTTGAATGCGGAACAACATCTGCTATTCTCGGCAACGACCCCGGTGCAAATACAGGAACGTGGTCTTCCGCTGTTGTTGGAGTTTCTTTCGACAATGAAAGTGCATTCTCTACAAATGTAAACGACCTTCCCCTCGGTGCATCTACATTAACTTGGACAATTTCAAACGGTGTTTGCTCTACTTTCGATGATGTTGTGATTACCAACGCTTCGGTTACATCTGTTGCAGGAACAACTCAAAATTTATGCGATATAGCAACTGCTACTTTGAGCGGAAACAACCCGTCATTAATTGTTAATAATATGACCAATGTAGGTACGTGGACAATTGCACCAATAGGTGCATCTTTTAACGATGCAACTTTATTCAATACAGAAGTAAGTTCGTTGACCGCAGGCGAAAATACGCTCACTTGGACTGTTTCCAATGACTATTGCAGCGATGCATCCGATGTTTCTGTTTGGGTTGCTTTTTCGCCCACTGTTAATGTGCAACCAATTGCATTACAAGAACTTATCTTGGGTGCAACTGCAACAATGACATTCGATGTTTCGGGTACAGACCTTAATTATCAATGGAGAAAAGGCGGAAGCGATTTAGTTGACGGAGGAACAATCGCCGGCTCGCAAACTGCAACCTTAACCATAACAGGTGTTCTTGCAGGTGATGCAGGGAGTTACGATTGTGTTGTTTCTAACGATTGTAATACAGTAACAAGTGAGGCTTCAATTCTTTCGGTTATTTCGTCAATTGATAATCATTTGGCTCAAAAGATTTCAATTTATCCGAATCCGACATCAGGTTTATTTACAGTGGCTTCCGAATCTTTATACAAATTAACAGTGATAGATATCACCGGAAAAGTTATTTGTGCCAAAGATTTGAATAATAAAACGAACACCGTTGATTTATCATATTATCCTTCGGGAATTTACAATCTGATATTAACCAACAATACCGAAACTCATAATTTTAGATTGATTAAGAAGTAACTGCAAATAGTAAAAATAAAAAAGCATCTTTCGAGATGCTTTTTTTGTTTACAGGTTTTGGAAACAAATTTGAAATTTTCATTTTGTTAATAAAAACCCAATTAACTTAAATTCGATGCGTCGGTTTTTTTCCCGACCTTCCGGAATATCAATCCCTTCGGGTGTTAAAGCAGAAGAAACGGGAACAAGCTCGCCGTAGCCCATTGCTTTCAGGCGTTTGGGTGATATGCCTTTGCTCGAAAGATAATCCGTAACACTTTCGGCACGTGCCTGCGAAAGTTCCAAATTGTATTCATCGCTTCCGATATAGTCGGTATGAGCACCAATTTCGACCACAATTTCGGGATATTCTTTCATAATTTCCAAAATGGTGCTGTCTATCACTGTTTTCGATTCCGATGTGAGCTCAGATTTGTTAAAATCAAAATATATATTTCTAAAAGCAATGGCTTTTGAAGGAACCGGTTCAATTAATATATCTTTCAAAACAATTTCAGAGTTTTCGTTCACACTGTCGGTTTTCACATCAATGTTTTTAGGCAAAAAATAGGATTTATGAATATCGAGCTCATATGTTTTATCGGGTTCTAAGTTGAATTGAAAATGTGCCGAATCGGAATCTAATGTTTGCGACGAAATTTCGACCGAATTTCCTGTCGTTGTATTTTTCATACGCAAAGCCACAATGGTACTGTCGATTGAGTTTCGCATACGTTTTTTAACAGAAAAAGTGTCTGTATCGAATTTGCGATAAACCCTTGCCAAGGAAGAAGTATCGGATTCGACAATATTGCCGCTGAGCAGAATCTCTATTTTCTCCGGCAAACGAAACTCAAAAATATCGTAGCAACAATGGTCATTTTTCAGTGCAATTGCATCGGTTCGGTTCGATACAAGAAAACCACTTTCGGTATTTTGCAATTTCCGGAAATAATAATCATCGTAAGAAGAATTAATTGGTTTTCCCAAGTTTTCGGCAGGAAGCCAATTAACAGTCGAACCATTGGTTTTGAAAATATCGAAGCCGCCGTAACCCGGCAATCCATCGGAACTGAAATACATGGTTCGGGTTTCCTGTACATAAAAAGGCGTTGTTTCGTTGCCAAACGTGTTGATGTATCCGCCGGCATTTACGGGTTTGTTGTACGAATCTGTGGTTTTATT
Organism: Draconibacterium orientale; assembly: GCA_020721645.1. Lineage (GTDB taxonomy): Bacteria > Bacteroidota > Bacteroidia > Bacteroidales > JAADGE01 > DYMH01. The sequence continues at coordinate 49,816 of DYMH01000003.1, read as the reverse complement.
GTAAACCGTGTACCAAATATCCATGCCACCGTGCCCGCCGGGGCGGTCGGAAACAAAGTACAGTACATCTAAATTATTCTGAAATGGTTCTCCCAAAGTGGGTTGTGTCGATGTATAGCCTTTATAATTCAGTCGTTTGTCGGGCACTTCGGGGCGTGTCCATTTTCCTGAAACTAATTGACTGACATAGATTTGCGAAATAGTTTGATTTTTAAAATTTTGTTTGCTCACGGTGAAATAAAATCGCAGACCGTCCGACGAAAAACAACCGTTTGCAACACTTTCAGTGTTTAATTCAAAAAACGGCGATGGAAGATACGAAGCCGGTTTCCATTGATTTTTGTCCAAGTGTGCCGCATAGAAATTCAGTGTCGGTTTCAATACCGAATCGGCAAGGGGATAGACAGGCACCGAATCCAGATTGAAAGACGAATAAATAAATGTGCTGTCGTTTAATATTTGAGGCGAAGTTTCTAAATGTGCTTTGTTGATTCCGTTGTTAAGATGATAAACAACAATTCTATCGTTGTTCGTGCAATTTTCCAAAGCAAATCGACACGATTCTGTTTCGGCAAGGGATATGTAGTAAAATATCGGCTTTTCATGCTGATTTCCGGAAGTTTGCACACATCTGTTGAAATAGTAGAGTGCCGAATCGTATTTTTCGTAAGCTTTATAAATTTCACCCAAATAATATGATACTGTTTTGTATCGCAGCGAATCGGCTCGATACAGCCGTGTATATATTTTTTCAGCCTTCGGATAATTTTTTACCGAATAATATAAAAATGCCAAACGGTTGAGCTGTTTCAAATCCGCAGGCTTTTTTTTTGCATATTCATGTAAAAAATCGATTTCGGAGTAGGTATCCGCTTGGCGGTGTGCACTTTTTGCAAGAGATTTCAGCTGCGAAGCCGAATATTTATTCAACTCTTTGTTTTGTGCCGAAATATCAAAAATTATAAATAGTAGTAGCAGGGTGAGTATAAAGTTTTTCATAAGACTTTGTGGTGTTTATTGTTTGATATGAGAGCTTTCGGATTTTCAGAATTTCATTGATAAATCTTGTGTCTTTGGTCTTGTGTCTTTCGTCTTGTGTCTAATATCAATAAATTTCGCAATTGGTTGTTCTGTATCGAACAACCGAAGCCGGACATTGATACACTACCGAAATTTCAAAAGCATTACGTGCCATCAATTTGTCTTTTTGATTTGAAATATTAAAATCGAAAGCCGATGATATTTGAAAATTTCGATAGATAAGTCCGATATTAAATTCCATCGCATCAGAAATTCGATGCAAACCGCCGCGATATCCAATTCCGAATCGTACATCTTTCAAATCAGCATTCTTTAAAATCTTGCCGGCATCAATGCCTACAAGCACTTCGTGTGCAGTATTTTGTTGGGTAAACAATAATTTGGGTTTGAGATAGTGATTCTGAGAAAAATTTTGAGTGTAAAACGCATGAGCTGCATACCGAACCGGAAGTTTATCGGCATTATCAAAAAAACTTTGTTCCGGTCGATTGTAGTGAAACATGGCAAAGCCAATTTCGGATTGATACTTTTCTTTTCGCACCGACCACATCAAGCCCCAATTCAAATCGAAATATGACGATTTTTGATTGTTGAGATTTTCTGCTGTTGGTAAACTTGCATTGAAATATCCGCTTGTCATATCGAATTGGTCGGGAAACGATAAATTGCTCAGAGAATATTTTTTGATAACAAAACCGGCTTGAAATCCAAAGTGTAAATACGAAGATTTGCTTATTTTTCGAAAATAGCCTGAATTGATATAGATTTGGTTGGATATCAATGTTTTATCTGCCGATTTATCGTTAATATAAATCAAACCGACCGCTCCTTTTTCCGAATAATAATAAACAGGCATGTCGAAACTGATAATGTTGGTGATGTACGGATTCGAGATTTGATTTCCCTGTTTTCGGTAATTGTTCTGTATGCGGTATCTGCCCGGGTCGTTGCCTGCCTGTGCCGGATTTAATACCTGAGGTGCCGACAAAAAATTAGTGTAATGAATATCCTGGGCATTAGTTGTAAGCACAACAAACAGCATTAGTATAACCGATATGTAAAATTTTGTTTTCATTGTAATAATTTTTAGTAACCATTCTCCATTATTTTATCAGTTTGACGTTGCCTTTTTTTGTCAGAATTTTGTCATCGTAATTTAACACCGTTACGTTGTAAATATATGTTTCAATATTCTGGTTTTTACCTTTGTACGTTCCGTCCCAGCCTTCGTTGAGATATTGTGTACTGAAAACCATTTCGCCGTATCGGTTGAAAATTTTATATTCCAAAATCTGTTTAATACCCCAGCCGCGAACAAATAAAACATCGTTCACTCCGTCGTTATTAGGCGAAAATGCCGTGGGCATATCCAAAGAATATTCTTTTCTGATTTCGATATGCGATTGTGCTTTTTCGGTAAAGCAAGCTGCTGTGTCAGTATAAAAAAGTTCGATTAAAAGAGGTTCGGTAGCCTGATAAAAAACAATAGGGCAATCGGAACAATTTAATGAGGCAGTCGGCGACCATTCGTAATTTCCGATGTCATCAGCTGTTGCATCGAATTGCACGGTTTCTCCGATAATCACCGCAGTATCTCGTAATTCAACGTATGGATGTTGTTGTACTTTGATATTTGTATGGGCATAATTTACACACAGATTGGTGTCGGTCGCCGCAACATAGTAAACGATTGATGAATCGGGCATTGATATTGGATTTGAAAGCGTCGCATTATCTAAATACCGAGAAGGAATCCACTCATAATTTTCGGCTCCCGAAGCACTTAATTGAACCGTTTCGCCCAAACAGATAAGAGTATCAGGTGTGATTCCGACATTGGGAAGTGGGTTTACGATGATGTTTTTAAAAACAGTATCACTGCACAATTTAATATCATTGACAATAAATCGAAGGGTGTAGTTTCCTGCATTTTCATACGTAACATGCGTGTTTGTTGTCGAAGACGTTTCTCCGTTGCCAAAATCCCAATATTGTGAGGCAGATTCATCGGTGCGATTCGAAAATTCAGCCAAAAACGGTGTACACCCTTCAAAAGTGTAAGGTGCGTATATATCAATCTCCGGTTTTCGGATATAGACCGTGTCGGTGAAAAATTTATCGCAGGTATGCTCGTCATCGGCAGTAAGAAAAAGAGTGGGAAATAGTGTGCCTCTTTCGCCAAAATGATAAATAACAGAGTCGGTTTCGCAGGTTCTACCGTCGCCCAAAAACCATTTGAAAGAGTTTACATTGATTTCGTTGTATTTATCAAACAAGATGTCGGAATAGCTACAAACTGTGTCGGGAAAAGTAAATTCGGCATAAGGTCCGCCAACATCAATATAATTCGATTTTATATTTTCTGCCGCACAGCCGAACGAACTGAAAGCGGTTAATTTAACATCGTATAATCCGGGACGTGTGTAGGTGTATATCGGATTTTGTAATTCGGAAGAGGCATTTCCGAATCCGAAATTCCAATGCCAAGATGCCAATTGAGGGTGAATAGAATAATCGGAAAACTGCACAATAAATGGGAAACAGGTAGATGAAATGGTATCTGCCGAAAATTCCGCGATGGGTGGTTTTTGTACTTTCAAAAAATTCGCAATTGTGAGCATGGAATCGCAACCAACGTCATCAACAAGTTTTAAGGTAACAGTGTATGAGCCCGAATCGGGATATACGTATTCCGGTTGTGCTGCTCCGGAAATATATCCATTACCGTAATCCCAAAAATATTCTGTTATTATTTCATTGCTTATCGAAAAAAGCCGTGCCGTATCTCCGAAACACTGCGTTCGGTCGGGCGAAAAAAAATCGGGAGACGGTCGCAAAGCTCGGATAAAATCTGTTTTTGTGAGTTCCGAAGTACAATTGATACGGTCGGTTGCTATTAATTTTACGGGATAAATACCAAACTCGTTGTAGGTATGAGCCGGATTTTCTTCCGCCGAAAAACACCCATCGCCAAAATCCCATTGCCATGCTGCAATTGTGGTATCGGCTTGCGTTTGATTTGAAAATTCTACCAACATCGGCATACACCCCAGCATACTTTCTGTTGTAAAAATAACATCAGGTTTTGAAATTAAAATCCGGGTCGAAACGGAATCGAAACAGCCGTGAATATCGCGAACTTTTACTTTCGGATTAAAAATTCCTTTCTGTCGGTAAGTATGATTAACAATGGTATCACTAATCTGAATCGGGCTGCCGTCGTCAAAATCCCACAAATACAATCCTATTAAATTTCCAATCTGAATTGTTGAGGCATCGTCCGAAGCCGAGGCATCGAAATCGAAATTTTGATTCAAACAGCCGAAAGTATCAGCTTGTGCAATATCTGCCGTAATATCGGTTATGGTAACAATATCAGAAACATCAAATACACATGAATTTGTATTATTTACGGCATGAAATGTCGTGTTGTAAATACCACGTTGTGTATAAGTGTGAGTAGGGTTCAATGAATTGGTAACAAGCGGACTGTCATCGCCGAAATTCCATGAATATGATTCAAAATCTTTGACATCGACCGAAAATGAAGGTGTAAAATTATTTTCACAATGATACGTAACAGTTGTTTTGGCAACCGGACCTTTAACATAAAAAAGTTTTTCTTTGGTTATTTTCGCTCCGCAACCATTGTTATACACTGTCAGTGATATATCAAAATAACCTGTATCGGTAAATTGTTTCAGTGGATACATTTTTGTTGAAATCGTGCTGTCGCCAAATTGCCACAAATAGCCGTTTATTAAGTTCACGTTGGTTGATGTGCTGGTAAATTGTACATTTTCCGAAGCACAAATCACCGGCGGTTTGTCGGCAACAAATGATGCTGTCTGAGGTGTTCCCGTTGCGGCGGATACAATATTGGAAGATGTACAGCCTCTGAGGCTTACGATATCGAGTGTTATGATAAAAGTATCCAAACTTGTATAGGTGTGGCTTGGATTTTGTTCGGTTGAACTTGTATTATCGCCAAAATTCCATGTTCGACTGAAAATGTAATCCGAAGCGGTGGCGTAGTGTGTTTCGTCTTTAAAATTTATCGTCAGAGGAACACAACCTGATAATTCGTTGGTTCGCACAAAAAGATTCGGTGTGATATATGCTTGCAAAATAGCAACTTCAAAAGGACGCTCCGCAATTTTTACAGCCGTGCAACCATGTCGATTTTCTACAAACAGCGTATCGAAATACATTCCGGGTTCCGTAAATGTGTGGATTGGCTCTCTGTCCGGAGAAGTGCTTCCATCGGCAAAATGCCACAAATATGTATCGGCATTAGTCGAGGTGTTTAAATAATGGACATCAACCGGAACCGAACAGCTAAACGAATCAACGGAATGAAAATCGGCACTGATTTCTTCGACATAAATATTTTTTATCAGCGTATCCGAACACCCCCAAACACTTCCGACTTCTAAACGCACGGGATAGATTCCCGTTTGGTTGAAGATGCCGGATGTATTTCGTTGATACGAAATTTCCCCGTTGCCAAAATCCCAGAAATATGTTGTTGCGTTTTCCGATAAATTTGTAAATTGAACCGTTGCATTGAGGCAGACTGTATCATCGGGCATCGAAAAATTGGCTTCGATATTTTTTATGTTGATATAATGAGTTCGAATCAGCGTGTCGGAGCAGGTATATCCTCCTTTTGCGATGAGCGATACCGTAAACAGTCCGGCTTCGGAATAGAAACAAACCGGATTTTGCTCTTGGGAAGTTTGCCCGTTTCCGAAATTCCATTCAAATTGCTCGGCATTCGATGAATTGTTGATGAAATCGGCATTTAAAATGCCATTACAACTAAAGGAATCGGTTGCCCAAAAATCGGCTGTCGGCTTATAAACATGAATAAAATTATCAGCAAAAAGAGTGTTTTGGCAATTGTTAGCGTCTTTGATATATAAGGAAACGCCAAAATTGTTTTGAAACGAATATGTATGTTGAGGATTTTGAAGCAAACTTTCGGAACCATCGCCAAAATCCCAATGCCAAAAAACGATGGGAGCTTGTGATAGTGATTGGTCGATAAATGTAACAGAATAAGGAGCACAGCCTGTGTCGGAAGCAGATATTATAAACGTTGGTGTCGGATTTGCGAATACTTCAATGTAATCGGTTCGGATTAAAGAGTCTTGCAAAACGCCGTCGGTTATCACAAGTTTTATTGTAAAAAAACCCGGTTCGCTGAATATTACCGATGGATTTTGAGTGGCGGAAGTGCTGCCGTTACCAAAATCCCAAAAATAGCTTAAGCCTGTTTCGGGATTCGATAAATTGGTGAAATTTACGATTATTGGTGAACAGCCTTCTGTTTTATCGGCAGTAAAATCGGCATGAATTTGTGCATTGATACTTGAAAAATGAATCAATTGAGCAAGAAAAAATGCGAAAAATGCGATTTTGGGATATATCTTGTTTTTCATAGCGATAATTTGAAAAAAGTGATTTTCATGGGCACTTGTACAAAGTTATCGAAAACGGAAGCGAGGAGAATGAGTAAAAATACTTATTGTCGGTAAGTTTTAAAAATACGCAAAAAGCGTATTTTTTATAAAAACACTGGGTAAAATTTCGGAGCCGTCAGTCCGCGGCTTGCGTTTTCAAAGCCAATTCGACCGAATCCAATAAATCTTGAACAGAAATTGGTTTTGTAAGATATTTTAAAACTCCGAGCTCTTCGGAACGCTTTTCGTATTTATCGCCTATTTTTGCCGAAAGAATGAGTATCGGAAGGTGTTGAGTTCGTTCTGTATTTTTTAATTTCAAAATAAATTGAAATCCGTCCAAACCCGGCATTGTAATATCGGTTATAATCAGGTCGGGAAGTGCGGCTTTCATCATTTCTATGGCTATCAGTGCATTTCCGGCGTGCAGAGTGGAATAATTTTCCATACGAAAAATATCAATTAATTTTTCGTGAATCATCGGATTGTCTTCTACTATCATTATTGTTTTCATGGCGGTTTTTACAGTAAATTTATCACTTTTGTAACACCGCAAAAAGAGTAAAAATACACAAATCAAATCCTATTATTATGATAAGTAGTTTTTCCGATTTTTTTAATGCGTAATTTTTTTTAAGTCAACTAATTTATTTGAAACAGCGTAAGCCACTAAGGCTGCCGTATTAGCGGTTTCTGTTTTTGCCAACAGGGCGGCTCTGTGATTATCAACGGTTCGAGGACTGATGAAAAGTTTTTCGGCAATCTGTGAATTTGTGAGTCCGCGACAAACCAGTTCCAATATTTCCGTTTCGCGTTCGGAGATGTTGCATTTTTTCATGATGTCGTTTCTCAGATTTTCTTTATCAAAATCAACAATCTGTAAAACCGCTTCTATTTCCGATACTATTTCGTTTTTATCTAATAAAATTAATTTTTCTATTATCGATTCTATTTCGGTAATTTGTCCGGGTGTTTTAGAATGTTTATCAGAACTTGCACCGGGTTCGTTGACATAAACCGTACAAACAGCAGCATTGGAGCCACTGATATCGATATGCTTGGCATAAAAACTGAGGATTCTTGCTTTTCGGTCTTTGCTTAAAATCGAAATATCGGTTCTGAAATCCTGATGCAATCCGGAAACGCAAAAATTCAATTCCCGAACAAATTTTTCTTTATCGCTTATCACAATGTCTTCGATGTTCAATTGTTTAATATCGTGTGAACTATAACCGCTAATGTCTTCAAAATATTTATTTGAATAGATGATATTGTTTTGTGTCAAAATAAAAATACCGATAAATGGATTTTCTGCCAAGGCAAGGAATTTGCTTTCGTTTTTTCGAGCCAAATTTTCATATTTTTCTAATTTTTGCGAAACCGAAAGCAGCAATTCGTCCAACTCGAAGGGTTTTGTAATGTAATCATCGGCACCCAATTTCAAGCCGGTACGAAAATCATCGGGTTGGGCACGTGCCGTAAGAAAAATGAAGGGAATGGATTCATAACCCGCTATTTGGCGGATTGATTTGATAACTTCTAAGCCGTTCATTTTGGGCATTTCGATATCGCACACTATTAAATCCGGTTTGAGCTGTAATGCCAGTTGAATTCCTTCGGCGCCGTCTTTTGCACCCATACCTTTGTAACCTTCCATGTTCATCAACTTCACAACATCTTCCAAAAGTGGCTGATAATCATCGATAACCAATATTGTTTGCTTTTTCATGATTTTAGGTTTTTTAGTTTTTCTTAATTATTTTCCAAAATCGTCTTTTTTATGGGGAAAAAAACGTGCATTATGGTTCCTTCGTTTTCTCGACTTTCTATTTTCAGCATGCCACCGTGCAAATCAACGGCATGTTTCACTATCGAAAGTCCAAGCCCTGTTCCTTGTATGGTTTCAACATTTTCGCCGCGATGAAATGGTTCAAAAGCTCGTTCCAAATCCTTTGGCGAAATACCGATTCCATAGTCGCGAACCTGTATTTCGCAACTCTCTTCTGTTTCAATTGCTGATACAACAACCCGCTTGGCTTGCGGTGAAAATTTGACGGCATTGGTTAATAAATTACCAAAAATATTGACGCATAATTTCTCATCGGCTTCAATCAAAATGCTTTCATCAACATTCGATATATCAATATAATGAGTGTCTCTGCCGGATTTATAAATAGACTCGGCAATGTGTCCCAGAAATTCTTTTAAGTTGATATTTTGCAATTTACATTCCATATTCCCGCTTTCGAGTTTTCCGATAGTCAATACATCGTCGAGCAGCATGGTCATGTGTTTGATATGATGTTCGATTTTATCGAAATTCAAGAGTTTTTCCGTTTCATCGATGCGTGTCCAATATTTTTTCAGAAAACCGTTCGAGAAATTAATGGCGGCAAGCGGCGTGCGAAACTCATGAGAAGTCATCGAAATAAATTTAGCTTTCATTTCGATAACATCTTTTTCTTTTTTTAGGGCTTTTTTAAGTTGTTGGGTGCGTTCTTCAATTTTTTGTTCCAATTTGCTGCGGTATTCCGCAAGTTCGCTTATATCTTGTGCAAAAAATGCTCCGCCAATTAATTCTCCGTTTATATTTAACCGTTGCGAACCGGAAACCAGCACTTTTTTTCGGTTACCGTTTTTGTGTATTATTTCTATTTCGACTGTTTCATACATTTGGTTTTTCAATACCTCCGAAATTTGATAATGCAACATTTTCCCCAAATCGGAAGTTATTAATTTAAAAATCTTTTTCATGGATAAGACATCGGTTCGCGAATATCCTGTCAGTTGTTCTGCTGCATAATTCCACTCCGTTATTTTTCCTTCGTTATTAAAATATATGATGGCAACATTTATGGTTTGAATCAAATTTTGCAATTCTGCTGCTAAAAACAAAGTTCTTTTCTCGGCATTTTTACTTTCTGTAACATCGCGAACAAATTGAATGATATGAAGTTTGCCTTTGTACAGAAAGTGTGAAAATTCGGAATCAATAAACAGTTCTGTTTTCAACCTGAAATTTATCACGGAAATGTTACATTGAATTGGTTTTTGAAGATTAATACACTCAACAAATTTTTCATCGCATTTATGTAACTGCCAAAACGAAGAATATAATAGATTTGTATCAATAAGTTCACTTACAGGTATATCGATAGTATCAGTATATAAAATATTGAAATCTTTACAAAAACCTTCCAAATCGAAAATTGCGTAACCGACTTGTGCTGTTTCAAGAATTTTTGCCTTAAAATCAGAATTTTCGAGAATTTCGTTATGCAGTGTTTCTTCTTTGTTGATATTCGATAAAATACCATCAATACGTATGAGTTGTTTATTTTTATCAAAAAATGGTGTCATTTTATCGAGTACCCAGCAAACAGACCCATCGGAGTGAATAATTCGATATTTGAGTGATAATTTATTTCTTAGTGTTTTAAGCTGATTAATTTGCAGTGCAGTATTATTATCTTCAAAATAAACAGCTTTGTTCCAAAGTTCGGGAAAATTTATAATTTCTTCGGGCGAACGACCGAAAATATTTTTACACGAAGGCGAAATAATTGTAAACTGTTCTCGCAAAACATCATACGAATAAAAAACATCGTCCATCGAGTAAATGAGTTCGTCAAATTGATATGCAATTTCATTCAATTTTTCATTTTTGTGTGTCGAAATATCCTGAAAATTGCTGAATATCAAACCTTTGTCTTTTTCAACCCCTGCTTTAAACAGCGAGTTTACCGATACAATACGAATGCCTTTTGTTTTGGTGATGATTCGAAAAACAGAATTTTTCAAATTTCCGGTATTGATTAAATTTGAGCGATTTTCGTAAAATTTTGGAACCATTTCGCACGTAAGCGTTTCGGAGATATTGCTCCCGATGGCTTCTTTTTTTGATAAGCCAAAAAAATCTGTCCAAGCATTATTCACTTCCAGAATTGTTCCTTTTTCGTCCAAAATATGAAAAGGCAAGGGAATATTGTCGCAAATATTACCGATTTGAGCTTTTTCCAATAAATTATATCTTCTGTTTTGCGTTGTTCTGTATAAAATCGCTTTTTCAATAATATGTTCCAGTTCGGCTAATCGACTTTTTGTAACACAATCGTAAGCACCTTGTCTTACAATTTCAACGATTGCATCAACAGTAATTTCAGTATTTAATACAACCAGATACGGAACATCAAACTGTTCTGCAAGTAATTCAGTTTTATTATTGCCAATAAAAATAATTAAAATTGGAGTAAATTCGATGACATCGTTACCAAAATTTTTAGATTTGGTGCAGATAGAAATTTCGTTTGCCGTAAAAATATTCGGCGGCAAAATATTTTCCAATATTAAATCGGGGCTGTCGATAAAAATTACTATTTTATTTTTTTCGTTCATTGCAGCGATATATCGATATTGAAACCGGTTACTACTTTTTTGCTTTGCATTATTTCACAAAGGTAAATATTCCTCGAACACCAAATTGTTGTATTTTTACTTAGATGTTGTTCATTTCAACAAATAGGTAAAAATACGTATCGGAAATACCGACAAACAAGTTACAATTTTTTATACAAAAAAAAAAGGTCGAACACCGTTCGACCTTTTTATTAAATATGAGTTCAACTTAGTAGAGCACAACTTTTTGGTTAAAAGTTTCGCTTCCCGAACTTATTTTTACAAAATAAATACCGCGTGGTTCTTGGCTCAAATCTACATTGAGTATAGCCGAAGCATTTAGGTTTTGATAAACCATTTGTCCGTTGATATTATAAACCGAAACGGTTGATTTTCCGGATTTCAAACCATTCAAATTCACTGTAAATTCGCCTGTGTTGGGGTTAGGATACAGCATAATTTTTGATTTTTGAACATCTGAAACATCGATTGTGCTTTGCGAGAAACCTAATTTTACATTTGGTCTGTCAGCAGATTGTCCATCGTAAGTGGGGGTTGCGTAGTCGTCATAACCATAAGCAACTACGTAGGCTTTTGCAACTGTGGTTGAATTTACTTTATACGAATCACTGGTATAAAAACCATTATCGCCCCATACAATTTCAACCAACAAATTGTCTGTACCGTTGTATTGATAATCTGTTATGTCGAACGTATGCAAACCTGTAACATCAGGCAAAGTATAAGTTGCTTGTGAGAAAACGGTTGTAGCCGAAGTGCTTGGAATATAAGCTGCTGAAAATTCACTCATTGATGTAGGCATCATGTTGATTTTCAGATTATTCATTATCCTGTCGGAGGCATCAGCCGAAACATGGCTAAAATCGAGTGCAAGGGTTGTAATATCTTTTGCAGCACCTATTTCCGATTGATAGTAGATGATTTGTGTTTTATTGTTTTCCCAATAATTATTGAACGGAGGAGAGGATTGTATTGTTCCGGTGCCGATTGTAATTTCGTTGCTTGCCGTGATATAATCGGTTTTTGTTACCGGGGCAGAATAGCCTATCGAATTATGAGCTGTAAGGCTCACACTGAAAACGCCTGCTTCGTTGAATTGAACAATCGGATTTTGCGATGTGTTATCGGTTCCGTCTGTAAAAACAACGCCGGTGCTTGGTTCTACGGTCCAATTCCACGCATCGGGTAAATTTGTCGATAAATCGGTAAACGTTACTTTATCTCCTGTTGGAATTGTTGTAAAATTTGCTGTAAAATCGGCAACAGATACTGTTGTTACTGCATTTACGGTGATATAGTCAGCTTTTGCTTCCGAGTCCGAAGAAATTGAATTTGTTGCTGTCATTGTAACATCGTAAGAGCCTGCTATCAAGAATTTTACGCTTGGATTTTGCGATGCGGAAGTGGTCGTATTTGTAAAGATATAATCCGAACCTTCGCTGCCGCTTATTTCCCAAAGCCACAATGTGGGGTAGTTTTGCGATAAATCGGTAAATTGTACTGTTGCACCTGCGGTGATAATTGTTTCGTTTGCCGAAAAATCTGCAATAGGAGCTATGGGAGCTGCCAGTGTTATTTTGTAATCTTCGGTTTCGCCGTAGGAATAGGTGCCGCAAGGATTGACATTTGTTTCATCTTCGCTTACAACAAGTCGCATAAATTTAGGTCCGGGATTAACCGCAGGAACTGTAAAAGTGAATGATTCTAACCAATTGGCGTTTTGAGCTGCTGCTTCGTGAATCATTTCGCCGGCATCGTCAAAATCGCCGTCGTAATTCCAGTCGATATATACTTTTCCGGCTTTTAGGAAATTACCTGAATCGCAATTGCCTAAAAAGAAGCTCATATTTACTGTTGAACCAATGACAAGAACAGTTGTTGCAGCAGGGTCTTCGGTAAAATCGGTATAACCTGTGCACTCTCCGGTTGTATTGGTTGCAATGGTTCCAAGGTTTACTTGTTCAATGTTGCTGTCGCCCGTATTCGTAGCTCCCGAAGCACAATATTCGGGTACAAAACCGATTATTACTGTGAAATCTTTGGCTGCGGTGTATTGGTCGGCTGTGCCTCCTGTTACGTCAAATTCAATGGTTGCAGGGGTTCCGGCTGGGGTGGCTGCGTTTGCCGAAACATTAAACATAAAGTCTTTGGTTTCGCCGATGGCTAATGTTGTAGCGGAGGTTAAACCGGTGTTGATTGTTAAATCGCTCCCCGTGTATGCAATGGCTCCGATAACGTTGGTAATATCAGCATGACCTGTGTTTGAAGCCGTTATTTTAACATCGGCTGTTTCGTTGGGGTCGAGGATTCCATCGGCATTGTCATCGTTCAAAATCGTGAGGGTGCCGGGGGTTAATAGGGGGGCGTTGGCAGTCATTGTAAGAGTCGCGGGCCAAGTATATTTGGCATCAACTCCGGTAATTGTCATATCAAAATTGAAAACATGTTGGTCAGGAACATTGTTTGCTATTGTAATATTAAAAGCTGCATTTACAGTTTCTGTTGTGCCGGCAATAATTGTTCCGAAACTTGCCGAATTATTATTAATTGTAACATAAGTATCTGTAATTGAAAGTGTTGCTGCAACACTGGCGGCATCGTATCCGCTGCCCGACGCTGCAACATTTTCCAATGTTATGTTTAAATCAATTGTTTGTCCGAAATCAGGCGAAGCACTTGTTGTATAACTGTTCAAAACAATGTAAGGTTCATTGGCAGGTGAAACAGTGATTGTTCCGATATAAGGTTGTTTATTTTGAGCTGTAACAACCAAATCGGCTGTCCCGACAGAAAGTCCGGTAAAATTAAGTTGTGCAACACCCAAATCGCTGGAGATTGCCGTAGCTAATAAGGTTCCGCCTTGCGACAAAGCAACATAAGAATATGGGGCGGAAGTAACTTGCAGTGTAGTCATTCCAATCATTAAAGTTGCGGGCGAAGGAGTTACGGTCATTGCATCGGGAACACTCATGTAATTGATAATAGAAGGATCGCCCATGAGGTGATAAATTTCCCAATAATATGTTTTCCTTGTGGAAGTTGACGCTTCAACGGCAAGTTGACCGCAAAGATTCATTTGTGCTTGAGTAATATACCATTTATCGAGATTTGAAACTTCGTTAACTAATGTATGGAAAACACCATCATAAGCTCCTGTTCCGAAATTGGTGTAAACAGGGTGTTCAACAGCAGTACCAAAACCGCAACCCCAGTAGTAATCTTCATCCCAGTATGTGGAATTCGAGCCTCCGATGTAACCGATGGCACCTTTGTTTTCGGCTCGCAATAAAGCTTCACCGAAACACTCTGTATCGTCGAATTTATTTGATAAACAACAGTTTCCAACCAATAATCCGTACTGACTTGCATTTTGTAATCCCGGAACATCGGATGTTTCAAAGCTCGGAGAATACCAACCGGCAGGACTGCAATGAGCCGTATAATTTCCATAAGCAACACCATTACTCACGTTTTGAATAATTTGAATTGAGGCGGCATTATTGTCTAAGTCCTGAAGATATGTATGTGAAGTGATACCGTTATCTCCGTTAAAATAATATGTGGTTCCGTAATTGATTTGTCCGTTACCGTAAACATCTTCCCAAGATTCATCATCACCTGCTACCATGACAACTTCGTCCAAATAAGAAGGATCGGGCATAAGATATTTTTCATACTCCAAAGATTTGTTAATCTGCGAAGCCAGTTGAGCAGTGGTAGAAGCCGAAAAACGTCCGTAGAGAACTTCCGGAATTTTGTCATCTGTGTATTCGCAATAGTATAAATCGGAAACGTGGCTGCCCGATGTTCCGGTAAAAGCGGGAACTTGTGCAACATCACCTACGAATAATACAAAAGAAGGAGGTGTCGAGCCGCTATATAATCCTTGAAGATACGTTTTAATAGCAGTTGTTGTAGTTCCGATAACATCTGTGTATGCAACCGTAACATGAAAACCTTTCATTTGTTTCCAAGCAATAAAAGGTGTAAGAGTTGCCTCGAACATACGATCGGCAACAATTACAAATTCGGTAGGTGTTTGAGTTATAAATTCTTTTGAATTTTGAATGTGATTGATAACTCCTGTTGCGAAAATGTTTTCGTAGAATGGTGATTGATATTTCTTTGCCATTTGCGATGTTTTCCCCAAATCGGCATTCTTGAAAACAACTTCGATTTCCAAATTATTCAAAATTCGCAAGGTGTTTGTAACCGGATTGTATTGAATTGGGCTGATTTCGATTCGTCCCAATCTTACATTTCGCATCATGCCCGATTCTTGGTAAACGGCAATGTTCTTGTTGATAAATGCATCTGTTTTATAAACGTCCTCTTTAATTACAAAAGGAACTTTACTTTCGCTTTTGGAAAGCGATTGCAAGGCGGGTTGAATTTTATCGGTAATGCCGTAGTCCGACAATTTAATGATTTGTTCATCATAACTTTTTACGATAAATTCGACTTCTGCTCCTTGCGGAACCTCAATCAATTTAGAAATAACCGGAATGTTCGGCAGTCCTTCGGTAAAAACTTTACCTAATCCTTCAATTTCCAGCGACATAAAGTTGCCTTTTGAAAACGAAACAGGGTTCAACTTTAATTCCGAAACGGAATTTTTAATGCTGAATCCTGTACTTTTCAACGAAGTAACTTCAAATTTTTGCTCGTTGCCGTTGAGTTTTATCACAGCGGATTTTTGAGCAAACCCGGCAGACATAAAGATGACTGCCAAGAGTGTTGTGAATAAAATTTTTCTCATTGTTTAAAAAATTAATTAGTAAATTTAGATATTCGTAATGCAATTTTATTGCATTCGTTGAATGTAAAATTAATTAATTTTTTAGAAATAAAAAGAACATGAAATATTATTATAAGCATTGATATTTAAACATGGGGTCGTTCTAATGTTTTCAGAAGTTAAATTTGATTAAAAAAGGGTATTCTTGGTCTTCCGGATTCAGCAAAACGGCTTTTTGGAGACTTAAAAGTGATTTGGTTCTCTCGCCGGTAAGCGAATAATAGATGCTTTCGTTTAATTTAATATTTCCCTGCAAATATTTTTCAAATAAACTTAAATTGTCAATATTCTCGAACAATTTTTTTGGTTTACATCTGTTATCGGTCAAATATTTAAAATTGATATAAATATTTTGGGAATCGAAACAATCGAAAGAAAAAAATTCGGTGTAACTGCGATTATCGCAATTAATTTTTGCCGATTTTGTTAATTCTTCAATTTTAGTTTTATCTAAAATGGCATTCACAGCAATATGATAAGCATCGAGATAGAAATAATCGTCTTTGGGCATGTTTTCTACTTTTGATTTCCATGCCGGAAAATCAATTTTTTCGTTTCCCTTTCTGCCGATAAGAATGGCATGAAATTGTCCGAGCCAAACCGAGCTGTTATCGAAAACAGAATGAAATGTTTTAATAATACCAAGTAAATCTTCGAGGCGTAATTTATGAAGCGGCAAATATTGCGAAACCATTCCGCCTTGATTCAAATGTTGATAACATTCCTGAAAAAATTCTTGTGTGTATAGATTTCCCGAGCCGAGAACGGGGTGTGTGGGGTCGCTCGAAATGAGGTTGTATTTTTGCTTGGAGGCTTGCAGGAAATGCCGTCCGTCGCCCGAAATCAGATGGAATCTCGGGTCGAATTGTACGTTTTTGTTAAGGTCTGAGTATAAATGTGCCGATTCAACAAGGGGTTTTGCCAGTTCAATGCAATCAATGTGTTCAACTTCCGGGTGTGATGCGATGGCTGAACTTGTGATACCGATACCGTATCCGATTATTAACACATTTTTGCATTTTAAGCCGGCAAAAAACGGAAGGTGCCCTATCATTTTTACCGCTTTCACAGCATCGTAACTCGAACCGATAACCGCACTGTTATTGACAAAAGTACTGTTTCCGAAAAGGCGTTTTTCGGCTTCGTTTACCACTGTAATTGTGGCTTCCACGGTTTCTTTGTATTCTGTTATCTGAGTTTTAAATCGCGTAACCGAAGGCGGAACAAATTGCAGTGTATCTGAAAAAATAACAATTAATAAAATGATAAAAAATTTTCCTATCAACAGATATTTTAACGAATTATTTTTAAATTTTATATGTTTTAATAGAAAAAATGCTGTTGTTGAAAATAGTGCGATAATTATCAAAATTGATTTTCCGACACCTAAAATCGGTATCAAAAAATATGTTGCTGCGAGCGGACCGATTACCGAGCCAATCGTGTTGTACATCAGTATTTTACCTAAGTTTTTGCCGGTTTCTTCAATTTTATTCGAATAAATTTTGCTTGCCAAAGGAAAGGCAAAGCCGGAAATAATTGTGGGAGGCAAAATAACAAGTATTGATGCGATTGCAGGAAGTAAAATCAGCCGAAACCATTGATTACCGGCCTCGTCTGCAAATGGAAACAAAAGGAGTTCGGGGAGTTTGTAAAGAAATATCAAGCCAAAAACCGACAAAAATCCGGCAGCTGTTAAAAGTTTGATTAATGCCGTTTCGGTGTTTTTTATTTTCTGTCCGTTTTGCCTGAAAATAATGCTTCCAATCGACAGTCCGAGTATAACAAAAGCTGTAATTAGTGCAAACGTATAGCTTGTGTTTGTAAAATAGGTTTTAAAAATCCGAATCCATAATATTTGCAGTGCTAATATTGCAAAACCAAACACGAAAGTTGCCGATAATGCACTATTTGGAAACGCAGACTGATTGATTTTGTTCGATTTGTAATTGTTTTCAATAACATAATGCTCGTTCCTTTTATTATATTTGCTGATATAAAGTAATATCAACCCTAATAAAAAATTAAGACTTATGGCTGTGTAAAATGTGTATTTTTGTCCGACTAAGCCCAAAAGTACGAAACCTGCAAACAACCCGCCCAATGTGCTTCCGAGTGTTTCTAAGGCGTAAATTTTACCAAAACGTTTTTCAAAATCAATTGAATTTGAAATCAAAATTTTACCGGTAACGGGAATTAAGCCGCCCATCAGGAAAGAGGGTAGAGCAAGCAGAATAAAAACAGCGAAAAATAAAAGTGTGTCGAAAGTCGAAAGTGATAGACCTAAATTGTTGAGTGCAAGGGAGATGTTTTCAAAAATAATAAGGTTGAGCAAGTTGAGAATGCCGATACCCAAAAGCATTATGCTTAACAATCGAAAAGCATTTTTTGTTCTGTCGGCATATTTTCCCAAGTAAAAGGCACCTGTTCCGAAACCCGCCATGAAAGCGGCTAAAACCAATGTCGAGGCATTTACTGTGGTGCCCAGAATAAGCGAAAGGTAATGATTCCAAGCAATTTCGTAGATTAAAAACGAAAATCCCGAAAAAAAAATTACGAGATAAAGGACTTTGGGGTAAAATATTTTCACTTTTCGATATTTTGCAGTTATAAAATTTTATACAATGTCGTTTAGTTAAGCATGTGTTCGGCTGAGGCTCTGCCTCAGTCGGACTTATTTTGCAAGGCTCTGCCTTGCTTTGACAGACAGGCAGAGCCTGTCATGATAAATCGACTTAGGCAGAGCCTAAGCCGAACAACAAATACGTTTCTTAACTATACGACATTGAATTTTTATAGGTTAAATTATTTCCCAAATTCCAATCCCAGCTCATCTTTCAGAATTTTTAGGTTTTCATTTTTTTTGCTCAGATAGTTGTATTTATCGGAATCGGTGTATAATTTTCCTTCTTCATTTTGTTCCGAAACACTTGTAATGAGGTCTATTTCCGTTATGTTTAAATTTTGTTTGATAAAAGCCAGAATTTTTGGTTTAATGTTATCAATCGCATCTTTCAGGAGCGGATTGACGACCGAAATTTCAATTTGATGCCCGTTTAAATTCAAATTCTGAGTTTTCAACGCATTGTACAAACGCGGTTTGTCTTTTACCAATTCGGCAAAATCCAACCATGCTTTTTTAACCGATTCAGGACTTAAAATACCTGTATTAGAAATCGATTGAGCTTCCGTTTTTTCAACATTTATCTCATTTTCAATAACAGGTTCTTTGGGGGTGTTGATAATTGATTTCAACGAGCCTGTTTTCGATTTTATCGGATTTGCCGTATTTTCTTCTTTTTCAACACTTTTAATCGCTTCTTTTTGACCTAAGGTTTTTTGTTCGTTTTTAATTTCCGAAGGTGCTGTAAGTGCTGCATTTGTCTGAATTTGAGTGATATTGCACAATTTCATTAGAGCCAATTCCACCTGTAATCGCTTATTGGAGCTTTCACGATACGATAAATCTGTTTGGTTGCTGATATTCAGACAATTCAAAAGAAAAGGTACCGAACAGCCTTGTGCTTGTTTTTTATATTTTTGCTTTATCATTTCGCCTGTTTCGAGCAATTCCAGAGTGATTTCGTCTTTGCAAACCAACAGATTTCGAAAATGTTCGCTCAATCCGGTAATAAAATGATGCCCGTCGAAACCTTTATTCAAAATTTCATTGAAAGTTAGGAGTGCGTTTGAAATGTTGTTTTGAAGAAAAGTATCCGTCAATCTGAAAAAATAATCGTAATCGAGCACATTCAAATTTTCGATGGCATCTTCGTAGGTCATTTTGCTTCCGGAAAAACTCACAATTTGGTCGAAAAACGACAAGGCATCTCGCATGGCACCGTCGGATTTTTGAGCAATGATATTCAGTGCATCATGCTCAGCTTCAATACCTTCGCTTCGTGCAACAAAAGCCAGATGTTCTACCGTATCTTCAACTTTAATCCGGTTGAAATCGAAAATCTGACAACGTGATAAAATTGTAGGCAGAATCTTATGTTTTTCGGTGGTTGCCAACACAAAAATTGCATGAGCCGGCGGTTCTTCCAAGGTTTTCAGAAACGCATTGAAAGCTGCCGACGAAAGCATGTGAACCTCATCGATGATATACACGCTGTGTTTGCCGATTTGCGGAGGAATGCGAACTTGCTCAATCAGCGTGCGAATATCTTCGACCGAATTATTCGACGCCGCATCGAGCTCGTGAATGCTGTACGAGCGATTTTCGTTGAACGATTTACACGATTCGCATACATCACACGCCTCAAAATCGGTTGAGATATTGAAACAATTAATCGTTTTTGCAAAAATACGGGCACACGTTGTTTTTCCCACACCGCGCGGACCTGTAAATAGATATGCGTGTGCCAAATGATTGTTCTTGATGGCATTTTTCAAAGTTGTAGTAATCGAACGCTGACCAACGACCGTTTCAAAGGTTGCAGGTCTGTATTTACGGGCGGATACGATAAAATTTTCCATTAGTTTATTGAGTTTTCCAAACAATTGCAAATGTAATCGAATTTTTTACACAAAAAAAGACGAGTTTTGCACAACATTCCACCGAATAAAAAAATAGGAAATATAATGCCGATGTGTTTGTTAATTACCGAAGAATTTATAACTTCGCAGCCTCAAATTATTAACAAAAAAAATACATTTATGTTAAATCAGTATGAAACCGTTTTCATTGTTACTCCCGTTTTATCTGACGATCAGGTAAAGGAAGCGGTCGACAAATTCAAGAAAATCCTTCGTGATAACAACGCAGAGATCGTGCATGAAGAAGATTGGGGTCTGAAAAAAATGGCGTACCCAATTAAACACAAATCAACCGGATTTTATTATTTGATTGAGTTTAAAGCCGCCGGTACCATGGTCGAAAAATTAGAAACTGAATACCGTCGCGATGAGCGAATTATTCGATTCTTAACCTTCAAAATGGACAAATTCTCGGTAGCATTTGCCGAAAGAAAACGAAATAAAAATTCAAAATCAGAAAAGGAGGCTTAAAATGGCAGAAAAAGGAGAAATCAGATATTTAACCCCGGTAGCGGTTGATGTTAAAAAGAAAAAATATTGCCGTTTCAAAAAAGCAGGCATTAAATATATCGACTACAAAGACGCAGAATTTTTAAAAAGATTCTTGAACGAACAAGGAAAAATTCTTCCCCGT
This sequence comes from Draconibacterium orientale, assembly GCA_020721645.1. GTDB lineage: Bacteria > Bacteroidota > Bacteroidia > Bacteroidales > JAADGE01 > DYMH01. The sequence goes on along the minus strand of DYMH01000003.1, from coordinate 28,920 downwards.
CGATTGACAGGAACTTCTTTGAAATACCAAAGAAAAGTTGCAGAAGCCGTAAAACGTTGTCGTCATTTGGCACTATTGCCTTATGTTACCGACATGATGAAGTAGTCATTTATTTTAATTTTAAACATTTTCAACAATGGAACTCATATTAAAACAAGATATCGATAATTTAGGCTCCGCCGGCGACATCGTAAAAGTAAAAAACGGTTACGGTGTCAATTATTTGATTCCGCAAGGATTTGCCGTTCAGGCAACTTCCTCGGCGAAAAAAATACAAGCCGAAAACGTGAAGCAACGTGCTCACAAAGAAGCTAAATTGAAAGATGAAGCATTGGCATTAGCCAAACAATTGGAAAACAAACAAATAAAAGTTGGAGCAAAAACAAGCACAACCGGTAAAATTTTCGGTTCTGTGAATACCATTCAAGTGGCAGAAGCTCTCAGCAAAAAAGGATTCGAAATCGACCGCAAAAAAATCTCGATTAAAGAAGAAAGTGTCAAAGAAATAGGTACTTACACTGCAATTATTAAATTGCATCGTGAAGTAAGAGTTGAATTGCCTTTTGAAGTTGTTTCGGAATAAAACTGTTAGATATTAGGATTGAGTATTTAGAAACTAATTTGACTAATTATTAAAAATCCGGTAACTAATTGATTTATAATAAATAAAAGCTGTCTGTGGACGGCTTTTTTTTATGTTTTGTCATTTCAAGGCTTCATCGAACGAGATTGCATATAAAGTGTATATTTGAACATGTAATAAACATCTTATTAACAAGTTATCAACAGCTTATTATATTGACATACAGTTGAATAAATGAGTTATCAACATCTATTTATTTTCAATACAAAATAATACGAATTGCAACTATCAAAAGGTATTAAACATCTTATTAACAAGTTATCAACAGCTTATTATATTGATATACAGTTGAATAAATGAGTTTTCAACATCTATTTATTTTCAATACAAAATAATACGGATTGCAACTATCAAAAGGTATTAAACATCTTATTATCAAGTTATCAACAGCTTATTATATTGATATACAGATAATTAAATGAGTTATCAACATATATTTATATTCAACACAAAATAATGCAAATTGTAATTGTCCTGAAAGGGCGAGAGATTTAGTGGTTAGGCGTTGCCTTTCTGCATACTCAGGGAAATTTGAGTTGTTGCCGGACTTAATGTAACGAATAAGCATTATTTCCAACGACAAAATATTTTTTTTGTCATCAAAAAAATATAAATCTTTACCAAATTAAATTTGAAATTCAAATCTTTGAAATTATTATAATTTTCACACAATAAACTTAAAATCATTATGAAAAAAATTCTGTTCGTTTTCGTTGCTGCTGCCTTGTTTGCTGCATGTTCTCAAAATTCAAATCAATCGAAAGAAAATGATTCTCTTGCCAATTTGGATTCGGCAAAAGTTCCGCAAATTGCTTTAAAAGATTTCGATAAAGAAGCCTCAAAATATGTAGGTAAAGAAGTCAAAATTTCAGGAATTGCCGACCATGTGTGCAAACACGGCGGAAAACGATTGTTTTTAGTCGATAATGGTGCCGATTTGCATGTAGAATCCGATACTCGTTTCGACGATGCTTTGATGGGGTCGGCAGTAACAATTATCGGATTGGTCGAAGAATTACGTATCGACGAAGCTTATCTTTTGAAAATGGAAGAAGATGGCATTAAGAAACATAAAGGCGAAGAAACATCGAGCGAAAATTTGGAACATAAAAAACAACAAATTAAAGAATATCGCGATTCGATGAAAACTGCAAATGTCGATCATCTGTCTTTTTACTCTTTAAAATATGTTTCGCATACTGTGAATAAATAAAATGGAACAAAATAAAACAACTGCCGATGGGCGATTTATGCGCGTTTTCAGAAAATGGAATCGGATATTGCACCGCGATATCGGATTCTTTTTTATTGGAACATCAATTGTTTATGGACTTTCGGGCATTGCACTCAATCATTTGAAAGATTGGAATCCGAGTTATTCTGTTGTATATGAAGATTTTAAAACAAATATTGACCTCCGAAAAAGTGATGTTTCCAAATCAAATATTCTGTTACTTTTAGATGATGTTGATTCTCGCAAAAATTACAAAACACATGCCTACCGAACCGAATCCGAGCTGAAAATCTATTTGCAAGGCGGTTCCACAGTTTTTGTAAATACCGCAACGGGCGAGGGGAGTGCCGAATTTTTGAGAAAACGCCCGCTGTTTTACGAAGTCAATTATTTGCACTACAACCCAAACGAATGGTGGAAATGGTTTTCGGATATTTTTGCCGGTGCATTGATTTTCTTTGCTTTGTCTTCCCTGTTTATGATAAAAGGCAAAAAAGGAATTTGGGGACGCGGCGGTATTTACATGGTTTTAGGAATCTTGATTCCGATTTTGATTTTGATATTTTTTTGATTCGGAAAATGAAATTTGAGTTTTTCCATTTCTCATTTTCAAATATTTCAAAATCAGACATTCTGTTAAAAAAAAAATGTAAAAAATTGCGATGCAATAAATTTAGTTGAAATATGAATACTTATCAAATTTATACAGATAGAGCAGTTTATGTAATAACATCACTCATTTTGTTATTTCTCATTGGTGTATTCATTACATTTTATTTTTTGATACCCAAAATTAATGCTCTATTCATTATCAATCTGCTTATTGCATTTATTCCAATTGTATTGACATATATATATTCTCCTCAACAATACATTTTAGAACATGAAGTATTGACAATTGAGAAAGTAATAGGAAGTCTCAATATAAAAAAAAGCGATGTTAAAAAGATTACAAAAATAGAAAAAGATGATTTGAATGGTACTATTCGATTGTTTGCATCGGGTGGAATGTTTAAATATTTTGGCAAGTTTTCTAACCATAAACTTGGGAAATTTGAAATGTATTCCGGGAGCGTGAAACAAAACTTGGTATTAATTGAATTGAAATCCGGGCGTAAAATAGTTATTTCGCCGGATAATCCGGATACATTTATTGATGAATTTCGAAATGTTAAAAGTATCTAAATTCTGTAATTTATTGTTTTGTAAATACAACTGTTATGGTTTAATTTATTGTCATTAAATTAACTCAACATGAATCAAGAAAATTATAAATTATTCAAAGCCTAAGAAAACTTTTTTAAACTGATAAAAAAAATCCTTTTATTTCTATAATCGTAATTTTGATGGGTATTTTCTATTTTATTGTGTGGTTTTTGGGAACAGAATCGGCAAGAATTTTTGAAGAAGACAGAAGAACACACAATTACCCGTATTTGGCAATCAATGATTCGTTATTCGGTACAATAACAAGTGCACGAAACATGAATGGAACAGATTTTTTATAATGTTATGTCGTTAAGTTAAGCCGTTGAAATGGTTTTCTAACACTTTGAGGACGAAAAAAAATACCGTCGGGGTTTTAAACTCCGACGGTTAATATAATTCGCTGATATACAATGTTACATAGAAAAATTAAGATATCGTATCAGTACAATACTATTTTATGTTTAAAGATTTTAGAATCTGCATAAATTTTTGCAAAATAAATACCTTTTGGAAAATTTGAAATATCTATTTCGTTTACATTCTCTTTCTCAAAGATTTTAATGCCCGTAATATTATAAATTTCAACTTTCATATTTTGAATCTGATTAGGATTTGCGAAAATAAATTTACCTGATGAAGGATTTGGGTATGCAATAAATTCGTTTTCATTGTTTGTAAACTCTTGTACACCCGTCAAAGAAGCATTTAAAAATACCTTCCAGTACGGAGCACTCGGCATTCCGTAAACAAAGTTAATTCCGCCCTGATTTACTTGATATATAACCAAATCGGGTTTTTCATCGCCGTTTATATCGGTTGTTACCCATTCCTGCGAACCTTCGCTTCCAAAGGTAGATCCGTAAAGGTCTCGAAAACTATAATTTGTGCCATTGTTGATGTAACCGCCGGCAGGAAGAGCCCAATTTGTTGCTGTTGTAGAAAATCCCGAACCGGTTCCCAAATATACTTTCCAATACGGATTACTTGGCAACCCAAAAACATTCGATGTTCCGGCTTGCATTTCCTGATAAATAACCAAATCGAGTTTTTTATCGCCATTCATATCCATTGGCAACCATTTTTGAGAACCGTTTTCGGTGGCATAACTGTAACTAAATTGATAAAAACTGCTGCTTGTTCCGCTGCTGTTAACATATCCGCCTGCGGGAAGTGTCCAATTGGTAGCTGTTGTTGAAAACCCGGTTCCTGTATTCAAAAATACCTTCCAGTACGGAGCACTCGGCATTCCGTAAACAAAGTTAATTCCGCCCTGATTTACTTGATATATAACCAAATCGGGTTTTTCATCGCCGTTTATATCGGTTGTTACCCATTCCTGCGAACCTTCGCTTCCAAAGGTAGATCCGTAAAGGTCTCGAAAACTATAATTTGTGCCATTGTTGATGTAACCGCCGGCAGGAAGAGCCCAATTTGTTGCTGTTGTAGAAAATCCCGAACCGGTTCCCAAATATACTTTCCAATACGGATTACTTGGCAACCCAAAAACATTCGATGTTCCGGCTTGCATTTCCTGATAAATAACCAAATCGAGTTTTTTATC
>DYMH01000003.1:0-24173 GCA_020721645.1 Draconibacterium orientale | reverse complement strand
CATTCGATGTTCCGGCTTGCATTTCCTGATAAATAACCAAATCGAGTTTTTTATCACCGTTCATGTCCATTGTCAGCCATTTTTGAGAGCCGTTTTCAGTGGCATAACTGTAACTAAATTGATAGAAACTGCTGCTTGTTCCGCTGCTGTTGATGTAGCCACCTGCGGGCAGTGTCCAGTTAGCCGATGAACTTGAAAAGCTCTGAGAATATGTTTTGATATTTAATACAAAACATAAGAATAATACTAATGTGAATTTGGTTAAATAATTTTTTTCCATGTTTTATTAATTTTAGTGATACAATTCAATCTATATAAGTTTAGTGTGTAGAAGTTGTTTTTAATATCAAATAGTTAACCAATTTTTAAAATGCACTAAAAATATTCTCAAAAAAATAAAATTTATTTTAATTCCTTCACCTCAACTAATTCCACCGAATAAACAATAATCGCCCGTGCCGGAATTTTCTTCGAATCGCCGATGAGTCCGTAAGCCAAATGCGGCGGCAAAATAAAATGTGCTTTGTCGCCTTTTCGCATCAAGAGCAATGCTTCTTCCAAGCCGCTTTCCACGCCGCCTTGTCCGATTTTAAATTCCTTCGGACCGCTTTTTTCCGAAGAATAACAAAGCGTCCCGTCCAAAAGTTCGACCGAATATTTAATGATGGCGATTTTACCTTTTTCAGCCTTGATGCCGCCGTTTTGTTCGTAAATTTCGTACCACAAACCGGTTTGTGTCATTTTCATATTCCAATTGTGGCGTTCTATATATTTTTTGATATGTTCTTCGTTTTCTTTCAATAAATATTTATTAATCGAAATCAAAGTATCTTTAAAACTTTTATTTTCAGAAGCATCGGTCGGTTGCTTTGTAATATCGCGCGAATTGCAAGCCCCAAAGACTAAAATTAGCAAGCCAAAAAAAAGGTTAAAAATATAATTTTTAAAATCCATTTGTAATTTATTAAAACAACAAAATAAATTATTTAATTGTCGAATTTTTCAATTTTCAAATTTTCAAATTTTCATTTCAAATATTTTTTCAAAATTTCGATGAGTTTATTTTCGGCTTCGCCGATATCTTGGGCATAAATTCGTCCGCCGGCAGCGTATTTGTGTCCGCCGCCTTCAAAATATTGTCGAGCCATCAAATTCACATCAACTCCGTTTCGCGAACGCAGCGAAAGTTTAAAAAAATCGGTTTTTTCCTGTATAAATATTGAAACATCGACACCCGAAATCGACAAAGGAATATTTACAAAACCTTCCGAATCGCCCGATTGAAAGTCGTATGCCGTTTGGTCTTCTTTCGACAAAATTACATAAGCCGCTTTCAAATCTTTCAAAATTATCATCTTCCGGTTGAAAAGATAACCCGACAGACGAATGCGATTTTCTGAAAATTTATTGAACACATCGCCGTAAATTCTGTCTTTATCGATGCCTAATTTTAGCAATTCTGCTGATATTTCAAATGTTCGCGAACGAGAGGAATTGACGCTGAAACAAATCGTATCGGTGAGAATGCCCGTAAAAATACATTCGGCAATTTCTTTGTTCAGAAAATTGGCATCGTATTTTTGAAGAAACTCGAAAACCACTTCTGATGCCGAACACGCCTCAATATCAGAATAAAAATATGCTGCAAATCCGGAAGGCGAGGGGTGATGGTCGAGCATTATTTTAACACCTTGTGCTTTTATGAGAGTTTCCGACAGTTTACCCACCCGTTTTTCGTCGTTGAAATCGGTGCAGAAAATCACATCAGCTTCCAAAATAGTTCTTTCGACTTCTGTTTTAGAATCGTTGTGATTTATAATTCTATCACTGCCCGGTATATTTTTCAAAAATTCGGGAAAGTCGTTCGGCATCACAATTCGGCAATTTTCGGTTTTTGCCGAAAAATAATTATAAATCGCTGTTGCCGACGAAACGGCATCACCATCGGGGTGTTCGTGGCTCACAATGGCAATCCGTTTTGCTTCCGACAAAATTTTGCGAAGGCTTTCGGGAAAAATATTTGTTTGTAAATTCACTTTTTTTCTTTGTTGATATTTGATACTTTTGTAAAATAATTTTGCAAAGATACACTAAACCCAATTGCTTTAAAATATTTATTCTTAAAATCATAATAAACTTAAATATAAAATGGGAAACATAACTTTTACAATGATTAAGCCCTGTGCGGTTCGCAACGGGCATATCGGTGCAATTTTAGATCACGTATCGAAAGCCGGATTTCGTATCAAGGCAGTGAAAATGATGCGAATGAGCAAGAAAGAAGCCGAAGCATTTTATGCGGTTCACAAAGAACGACCGTTTTACGGCGAGCTGACCGAATTTATGTCGTCCGGACCTATTGTTGCTGCGGTTCTCGAAAAAGATAATGCCGTTTTGGCTTATCGCGAAACTATCGGTGCAACAAATCCTGCAAATGCTGCCGAAGGAACTGTTCGTAAATTGTATGCCGAAAGCATTCAGGCAAACGCCGTTCACGGCTCGGACAGCGACGAAAATGCCGCAATCGAAGCTGCATTTTTCTTCTCGCAAAAAGATATTTTCTCGAAAGAAGGAGAGATTTGTGTTTAAACACGAAACAAAAATACCCGATAAATTTCGTTTGTCGGGTGTTTTTATATAAAAAGTGCGAATACTTTTTTTGTGTGTTTTGAAATTGTTTACAATTGTATTATGCTTCGAAAACTTCTGTTAAATCTATTTTCAAATCGCCGTTGAAAATGTTTACAGGGATTTTATCATCTTCGGCATACATTCCAACTAATTGATATTTAGCATTTTCATTTAAAACGAAGACATTTACATTTTCATCGGTCGGATTGATAATCCAATACTCACGAACGCCGTATTTTTCGTACAAATCGAATTTATCTTTCACATCACGCCTCGAATTTTTGGGCGATACAATTTCAATAATCATATCCGGAGCCCCAAAACAACCTCGATCATCAAGTTTAGATAGGTCGCAAACAATGTATAAATCCGGTTGAACGACAGTGAATGTTTGTTCATCGTTTTTATTTGTTGGTTCTTTTGGAAAACGAACATCGGAGGGTGCATGGTAGAGTCTGCATTTTTTTTTGTGCAGATAATTACCAAAAATTATCGTTGTGTTGGTCGAAATGTCTTGATGTTTTCGCGAAGGTGCGGGTGTCATCATTTTAATAAAACCGTCGAATAATTCCCGTCTTACATCGTCCATCCACGTAAGATAGTCGGCGTAAGAATAGCGTTTATTTATATCTAAATCAAGAGTATTCATTGTTATAAATTTGATATTCAAAGATACAAAATTTTAAGGAAATTTTAATGCACTTTATCAATTATTTCGGCTAAAAACGCATTCTTTCCCTAAAAATATATTTTCCGCGAATGGTTTCATCAAATAATTTTCCGTTCGAGAAAAGAACTTTTCCGTTTGCAATCACCGTTTCGGCACTTCCTTTAACTGAAATTCCTTCGTAAATGTTCGAGTCGCAATTTTGAAATTGGTCCGAAGCCGACAGAATACGTGTCGTTTCCGGATTCCAAATCACAATATCGGCATCGAAACCTGATTTCAGATCGCCTTTTTTGGGGTATAAACCGAATATTTTTGCAGGCTGGGTTGAACACATATCTACAAATTGGTTGATACTGATTTTACCTTCCAGAACGCCGTATGTGTAAAGCAATGATAGTCGAAATTCTACACTGCCTGCACCGTTTGGTATTTTAGTAAAATCATGTCGCCCAAGTTCTTTTTGTGTTTTCAGATTGAATGGACAATGGTCGGTTGCTGCCACTTGTATCACATTGTCTGTTAATGCTTTCCAGATATTTTTTTGATGATGTTTATGGCGAATCGGCGGACTCAGAACGTAGGGTGCCGACTTTTCAAATTTCTGATTATAAACCGTTTCGTCCAGAACGAGATAGTGCGGACAAGTTTCTGCAAATACTTTTTGCCCATTTTGCTGTGCTTTTGCAATTAGTTGAAGTGATTGTTTTGTAGAAACATGTACGAAATACAGAGGACATTCAGTGAATTTTGCAAAAGTAATCGCCCGATTAACAGCATCGGCTTCAGCTTCCGGAGGTCTCGATTTTGGGTGATATTCGGGGCTTGTTCTGCCTTCGGAAACATATTTTTGTCGTAAAAAATTAATTAAATCGCCCTGCTCGGCATGAACAGTTACCAAAGCTCCAATTTTTGCAGCTGAATCAAGAACTTTCAGAAAGTCATCATCATCAATGCCTACGCCGTTTTTACCTTTGTAAGCCAGATAGGTTTTGAACGAGGGTGTGCCTTTTTCATCGGCACAAAGGAGCATTTCATCGAGAGTTGTTTTAGTAAATTCCGTTATGCTGCTGTGTAAACCGAAATCGATGATTGAATTTTCAGCTTCTTTCAATCGTTTATCGAATGCGTCAAGCAATGATTCGCCTTTTTGAGGTGTAACGAAATCTATAAATGTTGTTGTTCCGCCGGAAACTGCGGCTTTGCTTCCGGTAAAAAAATCGTCGCTCGAATTTCCTGCCGGTGTCGGCAAAGCAAAATGCACGTGAGCATCAATGGCACCGGGAAAGATATATTTTCCGGTGGCATCAATAATTTCGGCACCGTTTTCTGAAATTGATTCAGATATTTTAATAATTAAGCCGTTAGATATTAAAATATCAGATTCAAATGTTTTTTCTGATGTTACGAGAGTTCCGTTTTTAATGATAATTTTACTCATATTTTTGTGGAAATTATATCAATTATAAACCGATTACGACAATAAATAAAGTTTTAATTATTAGTCTGATTACAAATATATTAAAAGTCGTATAATTATCAAGCGTTTTTTATTTGTGTTGCAAGGTACTCTCGCCCCAAAATTTGAGAGCAAGTCATTACGCTTCCTGCAATTACACCGTGAACACCATGAATATTAATACTTTGTCCGGCAAGGAAAATGTTCGGAATTTTTGTGTAAGGAAAAATTGTTGCCCCCAGCGGTTCGGTTGTATCTTTCAAAATGCCGTAGGTACTTCCATGAAAAGTGCCTGTGTAATCGCGATAGGTAAGAGGTGTGGAAGTATAATATTTTTGGATAGATTCCGTAAATCCGGGAAAATATTCTTCAACCTTATCAATGTAATAATTTGCTTTATGTTGTTTAAATTCAAGGTATTCTGTACCTCGTTTTTGTACATGAGTATTTTCCCATTTTTCGAGTTCCGAAAAATTCATAGAAACAAGCAAAGATGCTGATTTTGCATAGTTTTGATTTTCGCTGTCGGGGCTTGTGAAAAAATAAAAATATGTTCCGAACGTATTAATATTGAGAATATTATGTAAACCAGATTCTTTGTCCAGAGAACAATAGAAATTGGAATTTGTATGTTTAAATAATTTCTCTTTAAAAATAATATACAAAGAAAAAACTCCGGAAGTGTTTTCGAGTTGAAAGATTCGATTGCGATACGATTTTTTCAGAAGTTTCGAGTCGATAAATTTTGTGAAAATAACAGGGTGAACAGTAGATATAATTTGATTAACTGCAAATTTTCTTGAGTCTTTGAGTTCGATAAATTCAGCTTGATTTAATGGAACGGAAATTTTTTCGACCTCAGCCGAAGTAATAATTTCTCCTCCGAAATTGCGGATAGAATTTGCTAAATTTTCTGCAATTTGCCCGCTGCCGTTTTTTATACGCCACGCACTCTCCAAATAACTGTAATTGATTAGACTGAACAAATATAATGGCGTTTTTTCTGATTTTCCGAGATACAAAATATTGTTGGCTGTTAAAACATTTTGAAGTTCTATATTGTGGGTCAATTCTTTCAGATAGTGAAACGCATTTTTTGAAAGGTCGATTTTTTCATAGATCATTTTAATTGAATCTCCCGAATAAAAGGAAAATGACTCGGAAATGGCTTTAATATCAGCAGTATATTTTTTTAGGACATCACGTTCTTTTGGAAAATTTTTCAATAATGTTTCTATAAAATTGTTACAGCCCTGAGCAAAGTGATATTCGGATTTCTGATTTTTAACAATGTCGTAAGCCGAAATATCCAAACGTTGATATTTTATGTTTTTGAAAAGGTCGAAATATTTAAAATATTGAAATAGACTTTCTCCCGGATTTAACCCGCCAAAATAATGTGCTCCGGTGTCGAAAATAACGCCATCTCGTTCAAAATTTTGAATGCTTCCGCCGATGTGCGGATTTTTTTCCAACACAAGTACTTTTTTCCCCTCTTTCGCCAAAATATATGCACACGTTAAGCCCGAAAGTCCTGCCCCGATGATTGCAATATCGTATCGCATAGATGTTTGATTATAGGATTAAATTAAAATTATAAAATTGCTTAGGTGGCTTGTGTTACTATTTTCCTTAGAATATAAACCGTATTGGACGTAAATTTTGTATTATCCTCAATTTCAACACTTAAATTATTTTCATGGGCGAAATTTTCGATACGTGTTTTTGAGGTAAACCACAATTGTTTGTTAAGTGATTTGTTGAATTTCAGTACTTTAACCGAGAACCATTCGCTTAGTTGTGTCCCTTTGTGGCGTTCAATTTCTTCGACATTTCCATCTCTAACAATAATCAAACCGCCTGAATTAAGCCTTTCAGTGCATTTTTTTAATAAATTGTGTTGGTCTTCGTGTGGAAAATAATGAAGAACATCGTTTATCACAAAAGCATCACTTTGAGGCAAATCTACGGTTAAAATATCGACTGTCCGAAATTCAATGCGTTCATTTTTAGAGATATTGTTTTGTGCGGTTGTAATTTTTTCCTCATCGTAATCAAAACCAAAAATCATGCGTTGTTTTGAAGTAAAATTCAGCATATACGCCAAAAATCCATAGCCGCACCCTAAATCAGAAATCACACCTTTTTTTGGTAGGATATTATTAAAATAATTGTAATTATCTTCCAAACGAATTTTAACACGTAAATAATGTTCTAATACCGGACTTTTATAAATATAATTTGAAATTAGTTTTTGTTTATAATATGAAGGAATTTCGCATTGGGCTTTGATTATATCAAATTGAGAGTTCAAAAAAATGCGAATTTCTTTTGCTTGATTTTTTAAATCATTTCCAAAATCGGAATAATTCAATCTTTTTAATATTGAGATAGTTACCTGCCCATTTTTTAGAAAAGGTTCGCCTTTCGGAATGCAATCGCCGGTTCCGTGCAGAAGGATGGGTAAAATTTCTAAATTCAATTCTTTTGCCAAATGAAATGTCCCTTTATGAAATCTTTGGATCTCAGAATTTTCAGAACGTGTGCCTTCCGGAAATATTAAAATGGAGTAACCGTCTTTAACTTTTTCGCGTAAAAGCGTGGTATTGATGGCTAAACCCTGTGAGACAGGGTAAAAATCGGCAAACTTGACAATGCGTCCGTAAAAAATATTTTTTTGAACCCAATCATTTGTCAATACCAATATTTTGGGATGCAACATTAATATTAGCGGAATGTCGATGTGTGCTTGATGGTTTGCTATAATAACAGCCGGCTTTTCAAAATTTTCTCTGTATTTATTGTCTATCGTTTTTTTGATATTCATCGGAATATAAACCACAATTTTTGATACAAGTTGCAACCATTTATGAAAGAATAATTTTCGTTTACGCCGTGAAATGGGCAGTATCCTTGCAAATATATAAATGAAAAGTGTTGCAATGCTTCCGAAAAAAAAGAATACAAACACAGACAGTGCAAAAAATAAGTCTTTCAAAGTAATAGGGGCACTTCGGCGTTTTCCTTGATTATTAACTACAAAATTGAACAAAATCGGTAAAGTGGTGTAAGTTAATATTACAACAGACAGCATACCGATAATCGTTAAAACTGAAATTGATTTCATGGCAGGGTGTTTCGCAAATATCAGAACGCCAACAACAATTATTGTAACAATGGTGGACATCATGGCAAAAGTTTTGTACGAATCAACATTTTTAACCCCTTTTTTGTATTCGTCGAGCAAGCCTTGCACAATAAAAATGCTGTAATCAATACCTATTCCAAATATAAATGTTGATACAATGATGTTGAATACCGTAAATTTTATTCCGAAAATTGACATAATACCCAGAAGCCAATACCAGCTAAGAACCATTGGAACCACGGCGATAAAACTCATTTCGATTCTACCGAAATATAAAAACAGAGTGATTATTAAAAAAACAGTGGACAGATTGACTAAAACATCAAAATCTTGTTCAAGTACTTTTACAATTTTTTCGGTCAAATATTTTTTATCGACAATTACCAAGTTTTCGTTGGATTTTATTGTTTTATAGACCTCCGCTTTATCTTTTTGGTCCAATTTCAGTAGCATCACAACTGAGCTTTTTGATTGATTTTCAGAAACTAAATCATTTAAAAACAGCTTTCTCAAAGTTTTTAAACCAGCGGTATCTGCAACAAAATGTGTGTTGTTTAATTTATAATAAAATTCGTTGAACGAATTGGTATTAAACCCATAGATTTTGCCTTTTTCAATAAGGTTTTTTTGCAAATTTTGTCGTTTTTCCTGTGTCCAAAACTTGTACCACCGTGCAATTCTCGCTTGTTGTAAACTGTCCGAAATCATGACCGGCGACACATCAATGGAGGCTTTAATCGTTTTCTTGTTTTTTAAAATATTAATTTTTTGCAGTGTCTTTTCATTCATTTTGAGAGCTTCTTCCAGCGTTTTTCCGGTCGAAACTAAATACATCGAACGCCTTGCTGCACTGCTTATTTTGTTCAAATCGGCTTCGGCTTTTTTGAGTTCGGGCGACATGTAATTCATTTTGTCCATGTCCGATTCGAATTGGGCATCAGACGCACTAAAAATGCTTATAATACTAATAATCAAAACAATTCCGACCAGAAATTTATTTTTGTGAAATTCGTAAGCTGAAAAGCGGTCGAGAAATCGTGGTTTTTCTGCAATTGCTGTTAATATGTTTTTTTCTTTGAGCTTTTTTCTAAGAAAGTGCGGAACCAAAAACAGTGCGAACACAGCTGCAAATATTGCACTCAAACCCGCAAACAGCCCCAAGTCGCGGAGCATTTCGGAACGCATAAACATGAGCAAAAGAAATGCAATAACGGTTGTAAAACTGCTGATTAATATCGGTAAGGTAAGATCGGAAAAAAGGTCTTCCGGCTTGTCTTTTATTTGAAAGTGAACGAATATCGGCAATGTGTAATCAATTGATATTCCGACAAGTACCAATCCTATTCCCAAAGAAATTACAGAAATTTCGCCTTGAAAGAAATAGATTAATGATAACGAAAATAAGCTGCCCAACAGTGCCGGTAAATAGATGACAAAAAAGACTTCTATTTTTCGGAAATAAACCGTCATAAATGCAAAAAGAATCAATAATGCCAATGTTGCTGTTAACATAATATCAGACTTTATTCTGTTTGCATTCCCAACTGAAACAGCGGGTGCTCCAAAAATTTCGCATTGTATTTCAGGAAAGTTATTTTGTTGAATTTCAATAATTTTATCAATATCAGCTAACAAGTTACCGTTTTCTGATGTCTGACTGTTATTGTATTTAGAGTCGATAAAAATAAAAAGGTTTTTTTCATTTTTTGTAAGTATGTGCCCGTCGAGAATTTTATAATTTTCGTCGAATTGAAATGTTTGAAGGCGTTTCAGTGCAATGGGAGTGAGGTTAAGCGGGTCGCGACCGATAAATTTTTTGGTTATCATTCCCATAGGGGAAATCAAACTTTTATAGTCCCATTCGAGTGTTTTATCAATCTGATTTTCAGATAATAAACTATCAATGTGCTTGTAATCTGATTCATTCAAAAACAGAGGTAAATTTTGGTCGTAAATGCTATAAATCTCGGTCATTAATGAGTCCGAAATATTACTGCGGATTTCAAAAATCCGTTCGCCGATTTTTTTATTAAATTCTGCAAGTAAAGTATCAGAATAAGCAATGAGACTGTCGGAACTGACGTTTTTGGTCGAATCAACAGCGTGTATATTTAGTATAATCCTTTCGTTGAATTTTACAAATTCCGAAGCGTCTAAGTAGCGTTTTAGTTCATTATCCAAAGGAATAATCTGTGAAATATCTTCTGTTTTTTTTATTTTAATTGCCGAAAAAATAGATATACCGAAAGTTATGAAAACAATAAAAAATAGAAATACTTTTCTATTTTTAAAGAATATGTATGATGTTTTAAACACGTTGTTGATTATTATTATATTTTTATATCAAAAAAGAGTAAATGTGAAAATTTCAAATTTATTTACAATAACATAGTTCTATTTATTTGGAATATATTACTTTTTACGTCGGAGCAAAGAAAAAACAAAAAAACTGAGCAGTCCGGTAATTAATGCACTAAAAATTGCAAAAACCACAGAACCAATTAAATACATAAAAAAGTCGCGTTTTATCATTTCAAAATTAAAACTCCAATCGAAAATAATGTCGTTCAAATTATGTCCGGTGAGAATGGCTCCGGTGTAATAACTCAAAAATAGCAAAACCGGAATATTTGGCGGAATACTTATATTAGCAGTTACTATTACAATAGGTTTATTTAGTTTGAATATATAAGCCAAACCAATTGCCGAAATCAGTTGCCAACCCCAAATTGGCAGAATACCCATAAAAATACCAAAAGCTGCGGAAAGGCTCAGTTTAAGGTTGGTTTCGGAACTTTCGATAATGCGTTCTTTAAAAAATGTTTTAAAATTTGTTCGTCGAATTTTACGAACGAACATCGCAGGGCGACCAAACAGTAGCATGATAATAACTAAAACAGTATTTAGTATGCTGATTCTTGTAAAATCTCTGCCTGCACGAAAATGTGTGATGCGTTTCTCGCCTTCGGGATACAGAACCTGAATGGGAACTGAAATAACAGGAATCAGTCGCCAAGCCGCACGAACCAAAATTTCGATTTCAAATTCGTATTTTGTCGAAAAATATTTACGATTTGCCAATTTTTGGAGAGGGTACAAACGGTATCCGGACTGGGTATCAGGTAATTTGATGCCGGTTTCGAGATGAAACCAAAAATTAGAAAAACGGTTGGCAAAACTACTCGATTTGGCTTGCTTAGCATTTTCCATATTGCGTGCTCCTACAATGATTGCTTGCGGGTTTTTGTCGGATTGGTTAAGAAAATGAATTAAATCTTCGCCAAGATGTTGTCCGTCGGAATCCATCGAAATTGCATATTTGTAACCCTTGTCCAGAGCATGTTTCATGCCTTTTCGGAGTGCAAAACCTTTGCCTTTGTTTTTTTTGTAGGATATAATATCAATTTCCGGAAAAGTTTTTAAAATTTCGAGTGTATTGTCTGTCGGACCGTCGCAAACAACAATTATTTGCAATGTGTATTGTAAAACGTTTTCGATAACCGTTGCCAAAACCTGAGCGTTGTTGTAGGTAGGAATGAGAACACAGGCGTTTTTTTCGATAAATCGGTCTTCGTATTTTGGGACTGCTACTGTCATTGAAAATTCTAAATTTTTCTAATTTACATTTATTTCCGAAAATCGAAATATTTTGTTATAGTAAATATAGTTCGGAATTAATATCAAAATAAATAGTAATAGATGTTCTAATAATTAAAAATTCCGTTTAATTTTAAAAATATCGTTTCAGCGGTAAAAATTTTTGCAGAAATCTTTATACGATTTTCAGGGAGTTCTTCAAATTTTATTTCTAAAACAGGTTCGGGTGTATTTTCGGGTTGTATCATTGCGGGAAACTTAATATTAGAGGCTTCGGACAAAAAGAAATTTTTTTTGAGATGAAAGCCCAGAATTTCGGAAACCATTTGTATGCTCACAACCCCCGGAGTTACCGGGTTTTCGGGGAAATGTCCCGAAAAAATTTCATGTTTGTCGTTCAAATGTATTTTTGCACGAATATAACCGGGTTCAGGTTCGGTAAGCTCTGATATTTTATAAAAATTGCCTGATAAAAGCATGGTATGTAATGATTAATTTTTAATTGTTAATGGTTAATGAAGCAAAAATTTGATTTTGATAAGAATAGGAACATTATAATATACAAATAAATCTGTCCGACTATTAGATGATATAATTACAGACTCTGTAAAAATAATATAAGTATCAAAAATTTAATTTTTAAATTTTTTCAGATTATGCCCCAGAGTACCACGAAAACGTTGCCATTTACTGTGTCGTTCTGTTATTGGAATAAAGTTCGGAACAAATGCTTTTTGAAAATCTATTGTTGGATCAGTATTTCCCATCATGGTATCCAAAGTATTGAAATTCGCAGGAATAAAATCGACATCTAATTTGTAACGTCGCCTGAAACCCTTAATCATCTTGCTTTGGAAAGGGTCTGATGCCATAGCAATTTTTTTAAAACCTGAATTACGGGCTAAAATATTAGAGAAATATAAATTTTCGACGCTGTGTTCAGCTTTACTTTCAACCAGAATGCAACTGTCGGGAATGCCCAATTTTTCGGCATACATTTTCATAATTTCAGATTCGGTGTAGGGCGTGTAAACGGCAGCTCCCGAAAAGATGATTTTTTTTGTAAAGCCCTGTTTGTATAGATAAACCGACCATAACACCCTAATTTTCATAACATCGTTCCAATGATTTCCCTCAAAAGGATAGCCGGGAACGATTATTGCATCGTAGGGCTTTTTTGTTTGGGCTAATGCAAATTTTTTTTCTGCATATCTTATCCCGCACGATTGCTGTAAAAATATGAATATCAGAATGAAGACAGTATATTTAAAAGAAATTTTAGTTGTATTTTTTTGTAAGAAACTATTTTTTTTCATCTTGTAAATCGGTATTTAATTTAGAAATTTTTTCTTCAATTTTGCGTCTCTCCGAAATTGTTGTTATTTCTTTTGTCAGTGCAATATTATAGTAATTAATTGCTTCTTTTATTCTACCTTTTGACGAATAGTAATCTGCCGAAAGTGAGTACGCTTCATAATAATCCGGGTTTGCCGTTATAAATAAACCGACCATGCGTTCATCAACTTCATTAATTTCAAGACTTTTAATCTCTTTTTTCATTTCTTTTTTTATGTCCTTGTATCTCAAAAAATCCTGATATTTTGAAGTATTTAAAAAACTATCAGGAGCTATTGTAAGAGATTCTGTAAAAATCTCTTTGTTTTCGTTCATGCCGGGAAAAACTGCGAAAACACTGTCGAGATTATAACACACATATTTTCCGAGTTGATAAGGCTGAGTTGAAATCCAAAACGTATGCTCACGAGGCTTGAAAATAATGGAATGATGAGAAATCAATTGACAGATATTTTTTTCGTTTGACATACCAATTTTAGTATCGTCCAATCCGTGTTGGTCGCGTAAAATTGAAGCTGCTTTAAGATTGTTCATTTTCGGATTGCGTTCTATCAGTTGTTCCATTCGCTTGAAGCGGTACATCGAGGAGCTTTCGGCAATATTTTGTATATTTAATTCATCTTTTGCAAATTCTTGGCTTTGAAAATGATTTGGACCGATAATATTGTTTGCCTGCGGAACGAACAGTGCGATTTTTTTTGGCGACTTCTCAATAATCACGGCTCTGTTTTCATCACCCGAACCAATGAGAATCGCTTCCGAAACAAATGTTTGACGTTTTTTGGCAATTTCATAAGCTTGACTGATGTTTTGTGAATATTGTAAAATTTCTCGAGCCAACAGTGAAATTGGTACTGCGGCAGAAGTGGGAATATCCGATTTTGCAGCGTTTAGAGTAACTGTAATTCCGTGTTCATTCATTCCGGAAACCACGCCCACAAAGCCTCCCCAAGTAATCATAACGAATTTGAAACCGCTGTCGGGTTTATAAAATGTAACGATTTTGTCTTCTGCAAATTTATCGCCGACATAAAAATCAAAATTCCGTCCGATAATCAGATTGCCGTCTTCGCTTGCCTTGTCCCATGTTCCGAACGATGTGCAACCTACCATCGCCAAGTCCTGCATGGCGTGTCCGATGTCGTGTGCTGCATGGTAGTTTAAAATACGTTGATATTTGGTGCCGATAAATTTGTATTGATTTGATGCCGAATGCGATACTCCGGATATTTCCTGCAGATATTCAATCGGTATTTCTTCGTCCATATTTCGGTCGAACCAGCCTACAAAATATTTCAGAAAGTTCAAATAACTTGAAGAGGGAATCATTTTTTTAATTTCTTCCACAAATGCATCTTCCTGTTTTACAATGAGTTCTTTTGAGAGTTTCCCGTTGTAAACGCCTCTTTCAAAAGCATTTCCTTCAACATACATTTCCCATAATCCGCTGTTGCTCTTTCGCAATCGACAATTTTTGATGCCATAGAAGTTATTATCCAATTGCACACGTTGCGACTCTAAAATTTTTTTATTCCCTATTTTTGGTGCTTCTGTCTGAATTGCAAAATAGGCATAAACAATAAATCCGAAAACAAGTGTAACGAAGCTTAAAAAGGTGTATAATAATATCTTGCCTGCTTTTTTCATGTGTTTATATTTTATTTTGGCTATATATTTTTGCGAAAGCAAAACCGCACATTTAGCAGGCTTTGCAGCGTATTTTTACTTTTATCGAATAATCATGCTCTTTTGTGATTTGCCGGAATCATGGACGTTTCATTTCTTTTAAATTGAAATATTCAAATTCTAAATAAAATTATTACTCTCTAATATTATATCCTAATACAGCCGAACAAGATAACAGCGAAACGATTGAAACTCCAAGAATGCCGTGAAGGTTGATATTTTGTCCGGTGAGAAATAAATTTGGAATTTTGGTACGAACCGGAATGTATGATTCTGCCTGTTTATGAAAATCGCGGACAATGCCGTAGATAGAGCCTTCGGGTGTTGCCGTATAGTCCCGAAACGTTAATGGGCTTGATGTGTAATACTCTTGTACTTTTTCGCGAAATCCTTCAAACTTTTCGCCCACCGCTTGCAAAATTTGTTCGGCTTTTTGAATTTTGAAATTTTCGTAGTCTTCTCCGCGTTTCTTTTTCAACGTGTTTTCCCAACGACGAACTTGCTCAAAATTCATATAAGTCATTATCTTTATTGTTTTTGCAAACTGCTGTTGTTTCGTTTGGGCAGATGTCATAAAAATATATGACGACGGAAAGGTATCAGATTCTGTTTCTTTACTCAGCCATACGTCATTATTTCGATACACATAAAAATTTGAGTTGATATAGGGAAATGTGTCGGGTTTCATGACAGCATAAACCGTAAATATTCCGGTGGTATTTTTTAAATTTTCGATTCTTTTTTGATAGGCTTTTCTTAAACCTGTTTCCGGAATAATTTTCATAAGTACAGCAGGGTGTATTGATGAAACAAACGATTCGGCTTCGTACACAGTACCTTTGGTGTCGGTGCAGGAACTTATTTTGGAATCCTTTATATTTAAAGAGACGATTTCGCAATCTGTTTTAACGCAGCCTCCGTTTTCTGTAATTTGGGCTGCCAATTTTTCGGCAAATTGATGACTTCCGCCAACAAATCGTGCTGCACCTTCAATATAAAATCCGCTGATTAATGCGTGCATATAAAGTGATGTTATGGATTTTTCACCGGCATACAGCGGCGAATTTCCTGCCAAAACATTTTGCAAAGCCTCGTTTGATGTGCAAGAGCTGATAAATTCATAAGCACTTTCGCACAGATGTTGGTTTTCGAGTATGGGGTTAAAAATTGTATCAATGCTTAATGATTTGTAAATGTCTCTGATAGTTTTTACATATCGAATAATGCCGTCTTTCTCACTTGGAAAATAGTCTATCATTTGTTTTTCAAAATTCTCAAATCCAACAGCAAATTTATAGTCTTTGCCTCGAAACGAAATGGTGTCAAATCCATTGGAATCTAAATCTTGTGTGTCTAAAAATTCGTTTGCTCCAAAAATTTCAAAAACTTTGTGTAATATGCTTCCTGGTTTGTGTGTGCCGATGTAGTGCATTCCGGTGTCAAAATATTCGCCCTTTCGCGTAAATCCTTGAAGATTTCCGCCCACATGTTTGTGTTTTTCGAGTATGCAAACTTTTTGCCCTTTTTTCGAGAGCAATATTCCGCACAACAAACCGCCGAGTCCGCCGCCGATAATAATTGTAGTGTAGCGATTCATTTAATTTTTTTTGTGCAAAGATGCGAATTTTTGATAAAAAAAACCTGTCTCTTTCGGACAGGTGCTATTTTTTTTTGAATGGTATCATTTTATAAGGTTTACGGCTTCCAATAAAATTTTAGGATTCGTAGGTTTTACAATAAAATCGTTGTAATTGGTTTCAAAAGCACGTTCTTTTATCGATTGATTCGAGTTACCTGTTACATAAATTACAGGGACTTTGGAAAATGTGCGAATTTCTTTCATGGCATCAATACCGTCCATTTCGCCTTCAAGCATTATGTCCATCAAGATTAAATCAGGATTCGATTCACGCACAAATTTAACGGCATCTTCGCCTTTTGTCAGTGTTTTGAGTACCATGTGCCCTGCTTGTTCAACGATGTGTTTGTTAAACAAAGCAATCATTAATTCGTCTTCTACAATTAGAATAGATTTCATAGATTCAAGTATCATATACAATTATTTTGTTTGAAATTGTTGTGCTTATTTCCAGACTTTCATTTTGGTTGGAGTGAAATTTAAACTGAAAAAAGCACCGTTCGAAGTTCGTGTACGTAAAGTACCTGCTAATTGTTTCACAAAAATACTAATAATTATAAAACCGGGAGCTTCAACTTTTTCATAATCGAAATTTTCGGGCAATCCAATGCCGTTATCTTCAATTTCCAAAGTACAATTATTATCATCGCCCAGAAACGAAACGGAAACTTTTCCTGTTTCTCTGCCGATAAATGCGTGGAGAAATGCATTGGATATGAGTTCATTTGCTATCAATCCGAGTGGAACTGCTTGATGAAGTTCTAAAAAATACTCGGGAACATTAAGTTCAACTTCTACGGTTTTGTTGTTGAAATATTTTTTTATTTCTTCGATTTGTTTGGTTAAATACATTCCGAAATTAACGTGTGCATGTTTTTCCGAAAGGTAAATATTTTCGTGTATCAAAGCTATCGAATGAATTCTGCTCATGGTTTCGTTCAAAATGGCTTTGGATTGAGTGTCGCCTACTTTTTGAACCTGCAAATACATTAATCCTGTGATAAGTGCCAAATTATTTTTGACTCTGTGATGCACTTCGGATATCAGAATTTCTTTTTCGTGCAGCAATTCCCTAAGCACGTCTTCTGTTTCCATTCGATGCTCTACTTCTGCAAGTAGTTGGTCGTTCACGTTGAGAATTTCGGCATTTTTTTCGGCTAATTCTTGATTCGATTTTTTTCGAGCTCGGTTTTGAAGATACGTGAAAAGTGCGATGATAGCTATAAAAAGCGATAATGAGATGCTCGTAATTATGATTCTGTTTTTTATTAATAGAGCATGTTGATTGTATGTATTTTGCTCCATGATAATCAATTTTGCATTGTTTTGTTCCAATTCAAACTGAACCAGTAATTTAGCATAATTACTTGTAATTTTTTCGTTTATAACGCTGTCCTTCGCTTCGGCATATATTTGCATGTATTGATAGGCTTTTTCAAACTGCTTTTGCTTGGCATACAGTTCCGAAAAAACTTGATACGCATCTCGTATAAATGTTTTCGATTTTATTGTTTGTGCGGTTTCTAAACCTGTTTGTAAAAAAGTTTCGGCTTTGTGGTATTTTCCCAATTGAATATAACATTTGGCAACATTGATGTTATTTCGTGTAATGTAAAATTTTTCAAAAACACGCTCATCATCGGCTAATGAACGCGAAAAATAGCTTAATGCTTTCAGATAATCGCCTTTTTTGTAATAAATATTTCCGATACACGAATTGCTTATCGAAATGCCTTTTGAATCCTGTATTTCATCGTTTACTTTTAACGAATTATTGTAGTATTCTAAGGCTTTATCGTATTCTTTATTGATTTCAAAAATTTCGCCGATATTGTTTAAATTGATTGCAATACTTTGCTTATGATTATATTTTTGTGCTATCGACAAGGCTTCTGTGTAATTTTCTAAGGCTGATTTGAGATTACTCAATGCAACATTACAATTCCCGATACCATTTAATGCGTACATTTTGGCTTTGGAATTGTCGAATCTTTTTGCAATCACCAGGGCTTTGTGCAAATATATTAAAGCTCCGGTATAATTATCCGTTCGCCTGAATATTGTTCCCATATCGTTCAATATGCGGGCTTCGAGCATCGAATTGGGTTCGCAATAAGAAAGTGCAATGTTTTGATACCTTGATGCTTCGGAAAATTTTGTATGAATTTCGGCATATTTTCCGTACAAATTCCAGTGCTTGGCGATACCGTTTCGGTAGTTGATTTTTTTTGATAATTCGTAAGCCGAATCGGTTATTTGTTTTGCTTTGCGAATTTGGTCGAGTTGGAAGGCGGCACGTTCGGCTCGTAAATATAATGAATTTATCATTGCGGTATCTTTGGAATACTCGGAATTTGTTCGAGAAAATTTCTTTTCATTTTGATTTTGAGCTTTCATTGATAAAAAGCTCAATATCAAAATGAAAAGTAATGTCGATTGGTATAATTTTATCAGTTTCAAAAGGTAAATGCTATCTGAATAGTGTTTGTGTTCTGTCCGGACCGTATGAAATAATTTTTATCGGAATCTGTAATTCCTTTTCGATATATGTGATATAATTGATTAATTCCGCCGGCAATTCTTCAAATTTAGTGGTAGTCGAATTGTTTTTCCAACCTTCAAATTCTTTATAAATCGGAGTTAATTCCACATCGGTCTCGAAAGGAATATAATCAATAACTTTGCCGTTTTTCTCGTAAGCTACGGCAATTTTTATTTTTTCAAAAGAATTTAATACATCTGATTTCATCATAATGAGTTGAGTTACTCCATTGATGAAAACTGCATATTTCAATGCCGGCAAATCGAGCCAGCCACAACGTCTTTCGCGACCTGTTGTTGAACCGTATTCGTTTCCGATGTCGCGAATTTGTTTGCCGGTTTCGTCGAACAATTCGGTCGGGAACGGACCGCTTCCCACGCGTGTTGCGTAGGCTTTGAAAATTCCATACACTTCGCCGATGTGTTTGGGTGAAACGCCCAATCCGGTGCAGGCTCCGGCACAAACCGTATTCGAAGAGGTTACGAATGGATACGAACCGTAGTCGATGTCGAGCATGGTGCCTTGGGCTCCTTCTGCTAATATTTTTTTGCCTTCGGATAGTGCTTTTGCAATATAATGTTCACAATCAATGGATTCAAAGGTTTTTATGGTTTCAATCCCTTCAAACCATTCTTTTTCGTATTTTTCAACATCATACTCAAAATCATACAATTCGAGCATTTTCAGATGTTTATTTTTTAGAAATGTGTATTTTTCTTTAAACCCGGGTGTGAAAATATCGCCCACCCGTAGTCCGTTACGCCCGGTTTTGTCCATATAAGCCGGTCCGATACCTTTGAGTGTGGACCCGATTTTGGAATCGCCTTTAGATTTTTCGGAAGCCGCATCGAGAATGCGGTGTGTCGGTAGTATAAGATGTGCTTTTCGGGCGATGAGTAAATTTTTTGTTAAATCGTGACCTGTTTCTGAGAGTTTTTTGATTTCTTCGCTGAATATAACCGGGTCTAAAACCACACCGTTGCCGATGATGTTTATTGTTCCGGGTCTGAAAATTCCCGAAGGAATTAAATGCAGTGTATATTTATGCTCATTAAAAAATAAGGTGTGTCCCGCATTTGGTCCGCCCTGAAAACGGGCTATGATATTATAATTGGGAGTTAAAACATCGACAATTTTCCCTTTGCCTTCATCGCCCCATTGTAAACCGAGTAGTACGTCAATTTTCATTTTTTTATAAATAGATGAGTATATTTTTGTGTTTCAGGTCATTTCCAATAATTTTTGAATGACTTTTTTCACAATTATTTTCAACTCAAATATATGAAAATTCGCGACTTTTAAAAAAAATAACTCGCATTTATTGCATTAAATCACCAGCGACGAAAATTCTGAAAGTAAAATATCTAATTGTCAAAGAAATATGAGTTAATTTTCAACGAGCAGGCACATATAAAGATTAAAAATGGAAATGTTTTTGATTTTTAATGAAACTTACCCTCGATATTGTGTTCTGTTGGAAATTCATTTTGGCATTTTTCACAAATACCATAGAAGTACAATGAGTGAAATGTGATGTTAAATTTCATTAATTCGCCTACTGTCGTTTGGATTTGTTGAATACGAGGGTCGCAAAATTCGATTACACTGCCGCAAATTTGACAAATCAGATGGTCGTGTTGCCTGTATTCGTATGCTCTTTCGTACTGGGCGGTGTTTTTTCCGAATTGATGTTTAACGACCAGATTGCATTCCAAAAACAGCTCGATGGTATTATAAAGTGTTGCCCGACTGATGCGATATTTCTTATTTTTCATTAAAATATATAACGATTCGATGTCGAAATGCCCTTCGTGCGAATATATTTCGTATAAAACCGAAAATCTTTCGGGTGTTTTACGATGTCCTTTCTTTTCAAGAAATTGTGTAAATATTTGTTTTACTGCCTCATGTGGGTCTTTGGATATCATATTTTCCTTTTTTCATAGAATTTAAAATTATAGAAAAAAATAATATTTTCAAACTTTATTTAGATTAAATTAAATTAATCTTTGAAATTACCTTTCGAATGTCAAACATCAATGCCTGAAACTTTTTGGATTTCGGAGATATTTTTTAATGATTTGACAATTTTTTTTAGGTGATTTCGGTTTCTGACATAAATTTCCAGAGTGCAATAAAATTTTCCTTCGTTGGTGTCTAATTTAATGGATTTAATATTTACCGATAAATCATTCGAGATTACAGATGTAATTTTATTTGTGATACCCATTTTGTCCTGTCCCGAAATTTCAATTCCCACCAAAAATGCCGGAGCTTCGTAAGAGTGCCATTCTACTTCAAATATTCGATGATTTTCTTGGAGAATTTTCAGTTGTTTACAATCAGAGCGATGAATTGTTATAACTTGTAAATCATTTCCTTTTTCGCTTTTCACGGCTCTTACTTTGTCATCGGGAGTTGGTTTGCAACAATCGGCAATTTCAAATGTAGTGCTTTCAAACAGTTTTTCGTTTTTTTTATCGTGTTTATGTTTTTTACTTAAAACAGGTAATTTTACGTCCCAGTACGTTTTCTTTTGAGCTTCAAATTTCTTTTTTGCCAAATGAAGAATTTCTGTTTCCGAGATTTTACCGTTCCCTATGTTTTGGAACAAGGATTCTTTATTTGGCAGTTCGTAATGATTCATCAATTGAGTCAAAGCTTCGTGGATAGCCGGAACTTTTAAATTTTGCAAAATCTGATTAATATAATCTTTGCCCTTTTGAATGACAGGATTTTGCTCTTTTTTTACAAATTCTTTAATTTCGTGCACCGCTTTTGGGCTTATAACCCAATCGAGCCATTGGACAAGGGGTTTTTGATTTTCTGATGTGATAATCAGCACTTGGTCGCCGCTCGATAAAGGGCTGTTCAGCGAAACGGTTTTCCCGTTAATTTTTGCCGCTATTGCCTTAAATGCAAGTTCTGTATGGATTTCGAAGGCAAAGTCGAGAACCGTTGAACCTTTGGGAAGCGTAATAATTTCGCCTTTGGGTGTAAAGACGTAGATTTCTGAGGTAAAAAGGCTCAATTGTAAATTATCAAGAAAATCAACGCCGTCATCGTTATTTTCAGATAATTCTTCCAATATTTTATGAATGCGTGAGTCAAGCTCCGTTTTTTTGTCGCTCAGTCCTTTGTATTTCCAATGAGCTGCCAAGCCATATTCTGCGGCTTCGTCCATACTCTCGGAACGTATTTGAACTTCCACCCATTTCCCTTCTTTGCTCATCACGGTCAGATGTAAAGCACGGTAGCCCGTGTCTTTTGGGTGGTCGAGCCAGTTTCTGGTTCGTTCTTCTTTCTCGGTATAAATTTCGGTGATGAGCGAGCTGATATACAAAGCTTCAATTTTTTCGCCTACTTCGAGCGAAGGGCTGAAAATGACACGGATGGCGAAAATATCATAAATTTCTTCGAAATTGATTTTTTTTGCCTCCATTTTTTTCCATATCGAAAAAATTGATTTGATACGACTTTTAATGCGATAGCTTATTGCAACAGATTCCAATCGTTTGCGTAAAGGTTGTTCGAAGTGCTTTATCAGTTGCATTCGCTCTTGCTCACTTGTAACGATTTTTTCCGAAATTTCGTGATATATTTTTGGGTGCGTAAATTTGAAACACAAATCTTCCATTTCCGATTTTATGTCGTACAAACCCAAACGATGAGATAAGGGGGCATAAATGTTCATCGTTTCTTCCACGTAGCGTGTTTGCCGCTCGGGTGGCAGAAAATTCAAAGTTCTGATATTATGAAGCCTGTCTGCAATTTTCACATAAATTACGCGAATATCGTCGGATATTGCCAACAAAATTTGCCGAAAAAGTGAAGCTTGTGAATTGTTATCGAAATATTCTGTTTTTTTGATTTTTTGTAAACTAATCAGTAAATCAGCAATTTGGTCGCCAAAATATCTGCGAATATCTTCGGTGTCGTATTCTGTTTTTTCAGGAACATCGTGCAAAAAGGCAACTGTCGCAGATTTTGAGCCCAAACCGATTTTTTGCGTAACTATTTTTGCAACTTCCAACGAATGAATAATATAGGCTTCCCCCGAATACCGAAGCATGTCTTTATGAGCATTGTAAGCATAATCGAACGCTTTGCGGACAAGTTGTATTTGCTCCGTCGATTTTATTCTCGGGCTGTTTGCAAGAAACTGTTCAAATTCTTTACAAATTTTGGGGTCTTTGTTTTTGTTGTTCAAAAACATAGTCAGTCGATGGGTGAAGTGGTTTTGTGTAGTAAATTTATGAAATTTTTAGAAACTCACAAATTTTTTTATTACGATATTTTTAGCCTTTATTGTTGAATAAAAAAACAGTTTTCGGCTTTGGTGCGAAAACTGTTTTTTTGAATGAAATGTATTGTTAGAATGCCTTTTTCTTTATCATAAAACCGCCTAATGTTTTACCTAATTTGGCATACGATTCTTTGATGCGTTCGCCTGTATCCCAAGTTGCCATCATCGAATTGCCCGGTGCTTTCACAAATTCAATCACAGCCAATTCTTTGGAAGGATCGCCGGCTTTGGTAAAAATAATTTTACCGCTTATAAAAGCAGGGCGCGATGAAATACCAACATAATATCCGGGTTCGGTCCATGAGGTTTGAACTTCGATAACATATTCGGCATTAGTATATTGTGCTCCAATTACAACACCTTTTTTCTCTAATACTTTGTTTAATAATTCTTCAAATTTGGGTTCAAAACGTCTTTCTCTGTCACTTACCCAGCTTTTTTTCCAATTTTCGCCTCTGCCGGCTTCGTCTTTTTCAAGTTCTCCGGAACGTTTTTCGAGGTATGCACTTTCCGATAGTTTTCCAACTGTCATGTTGTTGTAGGAATACTTGACCATAATTTGAGTTTGTCCTTTCAGAAAACTTAAATCGCTGCCTGTGGTCATTTTCATTTTTTGTGCATCGGCACTCATCGCATAAAAAACAAGCGAGAACACAATTAAAACAGATGTTAATCTTTTCATTTTTTTTGGTTTGATGTTATACTTTGATTGGTTGATTTTTTGATGTGCTGATATGTTGATTGTTTTTAATATCAAGTAGTTATACAATTTATAAAACGCAATTTACGATAGTGCATAGTATTGTATTTTTTGTAGAAACGAGTTGCACTCGTCTCTATTTGATGAAAAACGTAAGATATAAGATTGCAGAAAAGTAAAATTTTTATTGAGATGAAACGTCCATGATTATTGCAAAACACACAAAAAAATGATTATAAGCCCAAAAGCAAGTAACACGCACGGAATTTGCAAAACGTGCGGTTTTGCTTTCGCAAAAATATGTAGCCAAAATAAAATATAATCACATGAAATAATGTTTGTCAAAAATACATTTTTATTTTATATTGATAATAAAAATTATGTTTTATTTTTCAGTAAAAAAACATTATTAATATTTCGCCCTGTTATCAATAAATTTTAT
>DYMH01000209.1 GCA_020721645.1 Draconibacterium orientale | reverse complement strand
TCATAATGTTGATATACAAGGTGATAATCAAATTTTGATTTTCGCCGTATATCCAAATCCCGCAATAACATCGGTGTCCGTTGTGTGGAAAATCAAAAATCTCGGAAAATCCGGTATTCGGCTTCAAATTACGGATATTTCGGGAAAACTCGTGAGAACCGAAATTTTGAACGACAAACAAGGAGTCAAAAATCTATCAATCAGCGATTTGCCAAAAAGCATTTACTCTGTTTCGCTTGTTGTGGACGGCAAAGTTTTGAAAAACGAGAAATTGATAGTAAATTGAAAAAGAAATAATTACGGCTGTAAAAAAGATTGCCCACTTCGACATGCTCAGCGGGCGATCTTTTTTTCTACTTCTGTAAAAAAACGAACATTTACAATATCAATTTCTTCACTTTACTAATTTAATGTGATTTTTGTACCGTATTTTGTATCTTCTAATTTTGTAGATTCCGTGATGATTGCTTTTTTGCCGCCTTTTTCGATAAAACGCAGCGATGCTCTGATTTTAGGAGCCATGCTGCCTTCTCCGAATTTCCCTTCCGACAGATATTTTTCGGCATCAGCCTTTGTTAAATGCTCCAAGGATTTTTGGTTCGGTGTATTATAATCAATAAAAACATAAGGTACGTCGGTGAGAATATAAAATTCATCTGCACCGATTTTTGAAGCCATGAGCGAGGAAGCATTATCTTTGTCGATAACAGCGTCTAATGGGCGAACTTTCCCGTCTTCATCGATATAAACAGGAATACCGCCGCCGCCTGCTGCTATTACAACAGCACCGCTTCGGGCTATGGATTCAATGGTTTTCAGGTTGAAAATATCAATTGGTTCGGGCGAAGCCACAACGCGGCGATAGCCGTCTTTTTTGGCACTTTCTTTAAAAATCCACCCTTTTTCTTTGGTCAATTGGTCGGCTTGTTCTTTTGGATATACGCGACCAACGGGTTTTGAGAGATTTGTAAAAGCCGGGTCGTTTTTATCAACAATAACTTGTGTTACAATTGTTACAACATCTTTGTCAATACCTTCTTCCAACATCACATTGCGTAACATACGTTCTATCATGTATCCAATACCGCCTTGCGAATCGGCAACGCAAATATCCAAAGGCATTTGAGGGATTTTATACATTTCTTCACCGGCATCGTTTCGCATTAAAATATTTCCGACTTGTGGACCGTTGCCATGCCCAATGATGATGTCGTAACCGGTTTTCATCAAATAAACGATGTTTTTAAGGGTATCGTATGTGTTTTGTTCCTGCTCTTCAATTGTTCCTTTTTGTTCTCCGCGGAGCAATGCGTTTCCGCCTAATGCAATGACTGCTAATTTTTTGTTCATTTTTATGTTTTTATAGTATTATTTTAATCAATTTATAAAAAATGATGAAGAATTGTTTGCAAAACCAAAAGCACTCTTTTTCCGGAGTGCTTTTTTTTATCTGAAAAGTGTATCTTTTAGAAAAATCGTTCTCTTTGGTCCACAAGTTCGGCTTCTTCTTTCAAAGCTTCATACGCCTCGCGTTGAGCACGGAATTGAATCCGTTGGATTAAATTCGCTCTGTCGGCAGCAACGTCTGCGGTTTTCAAATCGGCTATTCCGGTGAATGAAGTAACATTTAGTACATAAACACCGTTTTCGCCAATTACGGGAGCCGATGTTTTATCTTTTGATGTTTTCAGTGCCGATGCAATCACTGCCGGTTCGTTACCACCTTCCGGGATTCGGTTTGAGGAGAAACTGATATTTTTTGCTTCAAAAACTTGCATTCCAAGCTGTTCCAACGATTTTCCGTTTATGGTAGTTTTTAATTCTGCGGCAAATTTTTCGCCTTTTTTCTGTTTTTTCAAAATCAGGCTTATCCCGTCTTTTACTTGCTCCAATGGAGCGATTCCTTTGGGTTTGATTTGAGTAAGAACAGCTATCAAAAATCTGTCATCGGTTTCAAAAATTCCGGAAACGGCTCCTTTTTCATTTTCTTCGTTGAAAGCCCATTGTATAATTTGTCGCGGGGAACTGATTCCTGCGATAACATCGGTCATGGGTTCTAAATCCGTTACAATTTTTTTTGTTAATCCTTCTTTTTGGATTGTTTTATCAAATTGCTCTACATTTGTGTTTTCGGCGGCAAATTTATTTGCTTTATTGTAATATTCTGAGTAGGTTTTTTTACCCGGAACAATTTTTCTGTCCACAACTGCAACTTGAATTTTCTTTACTTTTGGCGTTTGATAGGTTATTTCAACAACATCGATACCGAATTGTGTTTCTACAATTTTTACATCGCCTTTGTTTGCCGAAAAACAAGCATCTTCAAATTGACTTCCCAAACCGCTTCCGTTTTCTACAAATTTATCCAATTCGCCTCCCTTAGTATTATTTCGGGTATCGGCAGAATATTGGGCAGCCATTTTAGCAAAATCTTCTTTTTTGCTTAATGCAATTTTGATGCTGTCTGCCAACTTTTTAGCTTGTTCGATGTCTTTAATTTTTTGTCCGTCCACCTGAATAAGAATATGACGAGCTCCGATACTGTCCGGCAATTCTGTAGAACTGACCAATTTACTGAGTTTGTAGGCACCTTCTTCTAAATAAGGACCATAAATGGTTCCAACCGATGCTGTAAACATCAAGGAATCGAGGGCTTTATTTTTAAATGTTCCTTTTGCGTAATGTTTTGTATCAAAAGGAGAATCGGAATTTCGATTAACAAAAACTTCGTTGTCGGTAGCTTTTTCGAAATCGGGTTTTAATTTGGTGATATAATTTTTTGCAAAATCTTGGTCTTCCTGCGAAGGAATTACATCGTAGGTGATGTAAGCTATATCACGAGTGTATTTTTGGTCGAAATCTTTTTTGTGCAAGTCGTAATAATCCGAAATTTCATCATCGGAAACGGTAATCGAGCTGTCGGAAACCGAGGCATATTGTTTTTCGATGTATTTAAAATCAACAATTTCCATTCTCTCTTTGAAAGCATCGCGGGCTTCGAGGTCTGTTACATTGATACCTTTGGCGATGAGCGAAGCATATTTTGTAAATTGACGGTTGCTTTGCATTTCTTTTTCGAGATAGAGACCGAATGTTTTTGCTTTGGGGTCTTTATCAAGATTTCGGAAAAATTCGATGGCTTGCGAAGGGTTGAATTGCCCGGTTTCGCGGTCGGTGAATATTTGTTGAATCATCGGGTCGGCAGCTACGTTCGTTCCGCGAACCATTTCAACGAGCTCGTCATCGGTGATTTCGATTCCCAAATCGTTATACGAATCTTTTAAAACATATTCGCGTATCATTTGATTCCAGATTTGGTCGCGAATGCCTTTCATTGTTTTTTCATCGAGACTGGTTTGCCCGGTTTGAATTTCATAGATATTAACCAAGTAATTGATACGCTCTTGATATTCTTGTATCGAAATTGATTTGCCTTTGACCTCGGCTACTTGATTTTGTGAACCGGACATGAATTTTTGTCCGTTATTAATCAAATCGCCCAAAATAAATGCTAACAGAGCCACGCCGATGACGATTGCTACAAGCGGTCCTCTTTTTCTGATGTTTTCTAAAGTTGCCATTGAATGTTTATTAATTATTTATCTTCTCAAAAACAGGTTTTGAATTAATTTTAGTTCCGATTTTTTTTTGATATTTCACCGGAAAATAGGTCGCAAATATAAAAATTTTATCTAAAAAACAGATATTATTAATTTGATTGACAAAAGTATTTTAAATGAATTGTCGTTTTATTCTACAAATGTTTAATAATATGCAGAAATTCATAATATTATACGATAAACTGATTTTCAAATTTCAATGTTGGTAAATAATTATAAATATATTTTAAAACCAATTATTGGCACCGTTAAAATAATAATTTTTCTTACTCT
>DYMH01000065.1 GCA_020721645.1 Draconibacterium orientale | reverse complement strand
AAGCAATGTATAACATTTTTTTTCAAAAAAGAAAAATTTTTCAAACTTGAAATCAGAATAAGAAAATCAAATTATTCGAAGATATATGCTTGTTAAATCGCACAAATTTTATAAAATCATGGAACGGTATTTGTATTATTTTTGAAAAAAATTAAAATTATTTAAAATGACAGACAATTTGCACGTAAACGCCATAAAAGTATTTGTTTTCGGAACTCTCCGAAAGGGCGGATATCTGGATTATTATATGGACGGCGGACTTTTCTCTGGAATGTATTACACAAAAGGGCAATTGATGATGTCGGAATTAGGAGCCGCCTATATCGATTTTAACGAAGACCAAGCTGCAACAATCGGCGAATTGTATTATATGAATTATCCGGGTTTGTTGCGAATCGACCATCTCGAAAGCCGCTCGGGCGAATTTCCGAAAGGATATGATTTGGATATAATTCCGATTTGGAAAATGAGAGAAGATAAGAGATTCACATTTTCGGAATCTGAAAAATCAATTGCATTTTTTTATCGCCGGCGCAATGACCCGGTTAAAATTTTGAATGGCGATTGGAACAGCCGAACAAAACCCGTACAGGAAATCGGCGATTTTATGAAAAAAGATAATTCCCGCCCAGTGGAAGCCGAAGACCTGATACAACACATGATAAAATATCTGGAAAACAAATAATTATCTCCAATAAACATCGAACTCGCCCGGTATGACTCTAAAAAAGAGGATTTTAAGCATCATGTTTTGGTCGGTAATCACCGCAGCGTTTATTGGACCCGGAACTGTTACAACTGCCACGCAAGCCGGAGTTTATTTCAATTTTAAATTGCAGTGGGCGTTCGTTTTTTCAACATTCGGATGCTTAGTTCTGCAAGAAGCTGCCGCCAGATTAACAATCTATTCGCAACTGAATTTAGGCGAAGCCATCAGAAAAACATTGGAAGGAAAATCGACAAAAATTTTCACTCTTATTGTTGTTATTGTTTCAATATTAACCGGTTGTGCAGCTTATGAAGCCGGAAATATTTTAGGATCTACCGAAGGATTAGCAATGATTTTCGATATACCAAAAGTTTATCTGGTAGGAATTACCGGAATATTAGCTATTATAGCCCTGAGTTTAAAGTCGGTAAATGCCATTGCAAAATTTATGGGAGCTATTGTCTTTTTAATGGGAATTGCCTTTATTTCGGTGGCAATTATGCTTAAACCCGATGTGGGTGAATTACTAGAAGGTGCATTTATTCCAAGTATTCCGGCAGGTTCCGGAATATTGGTTCTTGGGCTGGTTGGGACGACAATTGTTCCATACGATTTATTTTTAGGTTCGGGTGCGTTAGATAAAAAACAAAGCATTCAAGAAATGCGTTTCGGATTAACGATTGCAATTGTTTTCGGCGGAATAATTTCGATGGCGGTTATGGGCGTGGGCAATGCCATAACCGAAGGAATGTCGGAAGGAGCCCGTTCCAATATGGTGTATTCGTATGATATGCTGAAAGGAGTTTTGGAATTATATATTGGCAAATCGGCACTTTATGTTTTCGGATTCGGAATGTTTGCTGCCGGATTTTCCTCGGCAATTACTTCGCCTTTGGCTTCGGCAATTACAGCATCGAGCTTGTTTAAAACCGAAAAAAACAAGACAAAATGGGAAACAAAATCCTTATATTTTCGCTTGGTGATTATCGGAGTTTTGGGTGTCGGGCTGACATTCGGATTTATGCAGGTAAAACCAATCCCTGCAATTATTTTGGCACAAGCAATTAACGGTTTGTTTTTGCCGCTGGTAAGTATTTTTCTTCTTTTTGTTGTGAACAATGCCAAAATAATGGGAAATGATCACATTAACGGCTGGATTTCCAACATAATGATGACAGTAGTTGTCTGGATTACGATGATTTTGGGTGCTAATAATATTGTTACGTCAATACTTTCAGCCAATGGAATTGATACAGCCGAACTGAACAATTTTCAAATTATGAATTTTACGGCATTTAATTTTATTTTCCTCTTAATAACCGCTATTTCATTCGTTGTTAGTATGATGCTGTTGTACAAAGTCCATAGAATCAGAACACGAAATATTTATCAATCCTAATTTTCAATTGATTAAATTGGCTTTTTTCAATTTCATAGTCCCGTTAGAAACCGAGTTTGCGTGAGCTTTCCAAGTACCGTAAAGGTAGAAAATCCCGTCTTCTTCAATTTCATACAGAACAATATCTTTTGTAAGCCATTCGCCTGAGATGTGTGTTGCTTCCACTATTTTCACTTCTTTCAAATACAAAGTATCATTTTTTTTGTAACCTGAATAACGCATTTTAACGAAAACAGAAGGATCGTCGGGAAAGGTAAAGTAGGTTGTTCCTTTGATTTTACTGCCGGATTGCTCCATGGTAATCACCATAGGGTACTTGGATTCGAGTCGATTTCGGTCGTTTTGCATGGCAAATCCACCCCAAACAGATTTTTGGGCAAATCCGATGCTCGATAACAAAAAGAATAGGGCAAAGAAAAGTTTTTTCATGGTTTTTTATTTTATTTGGTTGAGATATTTTTGTAGCAACAAAACCGCAGGTTAAGCAAATTTTGTATAAGTTACAATATTTTTTGTTTAATTTCGTATAAAATTCAATTTGTAAATTTTGTGCACTTGCCCCCACTCGCCATAGTCTTCCGCAAACTGAACAGCGGCAGCTCGGCGAGTTTAGTGTAGCGTAACTTTACTTTTTGTGTAAAGCTATTTCAGAATAAGACAAGATAATCCGATTGACATTTCATTTACATTTTGCCTACACAATATTAACAAAAATTATCGGTTCCGAAAAGCGACAATCTTTACTCTTTTGCTGCGCAACGAAATTAAAAACTTCGGATACAAAAACAACGAAGTTGCGTTGTGCTATAATTCGCCGAGCTGCCTCCGTTCTGATTACGGCAACAAAGGTGAGCTGGGAATCAATGTTGTAGATCTAAGCCCCCGAAAGGGTTTTCAACCGTTTTCCGGGCAAACTACAAATCCAGACGGCGGTAAACATTAAAAAAGGAATGAGAAAAATTAAAACCTATCGACCATCAAAAATCTTTTGCATTTTAATCACTATTTTACACTAAAAAATGTAATTTTACGACTTCGTATCACACTAAAAAAAAACAAATTCACAAATACATAACACATTGAATTAACATCACATTCATAAAAAATCCAATACCAATGATTGAACACTATTTAAAACACGAAGCCGAGCGAAAGACGCTGGGCATTCCGCCATTACCTTTAAATTCGGTTCAAACCGAAGATTTATGCAATCTTCTGCAAAATCCGCCTGCCGGGAAAAATGATTTTTTACTCGATTTATTCATTCAACGAATATCACCCGGAGTGGACCCTGCTGCAAAAGTAAAAGCCGAATTTCTGGACAATATCATCAAAGAAAAAGTAAATTCGCCATTAATCAACAAGAAAAAAGCCGTAGAAATTCTGGGAACCATGATAGGCGGATACAATGTATATCCAATGATAGACTGCTTGAATATTAAAGACTTAGCAGATGAAGCCGTCAAACAATTATCGCATACAATTTTGGTTTACGATGCCTTTCAAACAGTGGTCGATTTATCGAAAACCAATCAATTTGCCAAACAAGTTCTCCAAAATTGGGCAGCCGGGCAGTGGTTTTTGTCCAAACCACACTTAGACGAAACCATTCGGGTAAAAGTTTTTAAAGTCGATGGTGAAATCAATACCGACGATTTTTCGCCTGCTTCCGATGCGTGGAGCCGCCCGGATATCCCGCTTCACGGATTATCAATGTTGAAAACAAAAAAACCGGGAGGATTGGAACAAATTGCCGAATGGCGAAAAGCCGGTAATAAAATTGCATTTGTCGGCGATGTGGTCGGCACCGGTTCGTCCAGAAAATCAGCCATTAACAGTGTTTTATGGCATATCGGGGAAGATATTCCTTTCGTTCCAAATAAAAGACGCAACGGAATCATTCTCGGCGGTGTTATCGCTCCTATTTTTTTCAATACAGCACAGGATTCTGGCGGATTACCCATTATAACCGATGTTTCAAAATTCAATCACGGAGATATTATCACTATTAACATAAAAAAGGACGAAATTTATTCCGAAAACGGGACTTTATTATCAACTTTCAGCCTAAAACCCGAAACTCTGGTCGATGAATTTCGAGCCGGAGGACGAATCCCGATGATTATCGGTCGTGCAGTAACCGAAAGAGCTCGAAAAGCTCTCGGAATGCCCGAAGCCGATTTTTTTGCAAAAACCATAAATCCGACACCCAAAGCAAGTCAGGGTTATACTTTGGCTCAAAAAATGATTGGGAAAGCCTGCGGAATGAACGGCGTTTTGCCCGGTATGGCAATAGAAGCGAAAATGACAAGCGTTGGTTCGCAAGATACAACCGGACCGATGACTGCCGACGAATTGACCGAATTGGCTTGTTTGAAATTTCAATCCGATTTATTTATGCAATCGTTCTGTCATACAGCAGCCTATCCGAAAGAAGCCGATACAAAAATGCACCAATTGCTGCCCAAATTTGTGATGGAACGCGGCGGTGTTTCGCTCTATCCGGGCGACGGCGTAATTCACTCGTGGCTCAACAGAATGTTAATTCCCGACACTGTCGGAACAGGCGGCGATTCGCACACACGATTCCCTCTCGGAATCTCATTTCCGGCAGGTTCCGGCTTAGTTGCTTTTGCGGGTGCACTCGGATTTATGCCTTTGGACGTTCCGGAGTCGGTTTTAGTGAAATTTAAAGGAAAAATGCGTCAAGGGATTACCTTGCGAGACGTTGTTAACGCTATTCCGCTCAAAGCCATAGAACTCGGTTTGATGACCGTTACCAAAAAAGGCAAGAAAAATATTTTTAACGGTCGGATACTCGAAATGGAAGGTTTGCCCGACATCACAGTTGAACAAGCATTTGAACTCACCGATGCAACCGCCGAACGAAGTGCCGCAGCAGCAACAATAAAACTCGGAGAAAAATCGGTTTCCGATTATTTACGTTCGAACGTTGCACTGCTCCAAAAAATGATAAAAGACGGATATGGCGATGCACAAGCCATACAGCGACGAATTGATGAGATGAAAAATTGGTTGAAAAATCCTCAATTACTCACACGCGATGAAAATGCCGAATACGCTGCCGTTATCGAAGTTGATTTGTCAGAAATTAAAGAGCCAATCGTAGCCTGTCCCAACGACCCCGATGATGTGAAATACATTTCGGAAGTTCAAAATACGAAAATCGATGATATTTTCCTTGGTTCGTGTATGACAAATATCGGACATTTCAGGGCTGCCGCTAAAATTTGGGAAAAACACAATCAAAGTCCGGGTGCACGCACGTACATTGTTCCGCCGACACGAATGGACCACGATAAACTGAAATCGGAAGCCCAATTCGCAAAATTTAATAACGTTGGTGCACGTATTGAAATTCCGGGTTGTTCGCTCTGTATGGGCAATCAACTGCGGGTTCCGGAAGGTGCAACGGTTTTTTCAACATCGACCCGAAATTTCGATAACCGTATGGGAAAAAATGCCAATGTTTTTCTCGGTTCGGCAGAATTGGCGGCTATTGTAGCCATTTATAACAGGATTCCGACACCTGCCGAATATTTCGATTTATACAACAAATATATCGAACCGGATAAAGAAGAAATTTACAAATATTTGCAGTTCGATGAAGATAAAAATTATGTTGCATAATTGACACAATTTAAAAATTAAAAACCCCGCTCGCAATTGAATGGGGTTTTTACATTTTAAGCTACTTCTAAAAACAGTTTCGATATTATAAATTGAACCGATTGCAGTAACTATAAATCAAACAATTACCGATAAATTTAGAAAAAAAAAACTCATTCCGTGAATGAGTTTTTTCGTGATATGTTTTGAATTTATAGATTTATAGACGAATCCACTAAAACCCTTCCGCAATATTCGCATACAATAATTTTTTTTCGTGAAGCAATATCCAACTGTCTTTGTGGTGGTATTTTATTATAACAACCACCACAAGCATCTCGTTCTACAGTAACTACGCTTAAACCGTTTTTCATGTTGCTTCGAATTCTGTTATAGGCGTATATCAAACGAGGTTCGATACGAGCTGCAATTTTTTTGGATTTTTCTTCCAATTCGTTTTCTTCTTTTTGAGTATCATCAATAATTTCTGATAATTCTTTTCGTTTAAGAACCAAATCCGATTTTCTTTCTTTTATCAAAACAGCGATTTCCGATGCCTGTTCTTTTTTCTCACTCAATTTGAGATTGTATTCCTTAATTCTTTTTTTCGATAATTGAATTTCAAGATTTTGATATTCAATTTCTTTGTTCAAAGAATCGAACTCTCGATTGTTTTTCACATTGCCCTGTTGTTCTTCGTATTTTTTTATCAAAGCTTCGCTTTCTTTGATTTCGGCTTTGCGTTCGGCAACGTACACTTCAATAACCTTCAATTCATCGCTGATTTTTTGCGAGCGGGTTTCGAGTTGTGCCACTTCATCTTCCAAATCTTTTACCTGCAATGGCAATTCACCGCGTAGAACCTTTATTTTATCAATACTCGAATCAATGGTTTGCAACTCGTAGAGAAGTTTTAACTTTTCTTCAACTGTCTGATTTTCAATCATTTTATTTTAAATAATTTATCGGATTAGTATTTATTTCGGATAAAAAACATGCAAAGGTATATTTTTTTTTTGTAAGTATTTCATAAAATAATTCTTTTGTGAATTGTTCACTTTCAAAATGACCAATATCTGCAATAAGAATCTCATTTTGGGCATCAAAAAATTCGTGATATTTAAAATCGCTGCTGATATAAATATCGGCTTTTGCCGAAATTGCATTTTGTAACAAAAAACTGCCCGAACCTCCGCAAAGAGCAATTCTTTTTATCGGTTTACCGAGAAGTCGGGTGTATCGTATTCCTTGGGCAGAAAAAATATCTTTAAGTCGATATAAAAAAGACATTTCTTCTTCCTTGTTTTCGAGTTCGCCAATCATTCCTGCTCCAATTTGTTGCGAATGGTTTTCTAATTTAAAAATATCAAACGCAGGTTCTTCATAAGGATGAGCGGAATAAAGAGCCGAAATTATTTTTTTTTCGAGATAATCGGGAAATATCATTTCGACACGAATTTCGGATTCGGTATGAATTTTTCCTATTTCGCCGACAAACGGATTTGCCGATTCGCCGGCACGAAACGTTCCCGCACCTTCAATGTTAAAACTGCAAGCGTCGTAATTCCCGATACCCCCCGCTCCTGCTTTCCAAAGTACATTTCTTAATTTTTCGGCATGAGCTTGCGGTACGAATGTGATAATTTTCCGCAGTTTTCCTTGTGTTGGAACAAGTATGCGACAATTTGTTAAACCTATTTTTTCGCATATTCGACGATTGACGCCTTCAAACGTGTTGTCCAAATTCGTGTGAGCGGCATAGATTGCAACACGATTTTGAATTGCGGAAATAACGGTACGTTCAACATAATTGTGTCCTGTTAGTCGCTTCAAACCCTTGAAAATAATAGGATGATGCGAAATAATGAGATTTGCTTTTTTGCGAACTGCCTCTTCCACAACATCTTCCGTAACATCAAGACAGATAAGCACACCGCTGATTTCGGTATGCAAATCGCCTACCAGCAAACCCGCATTGTCGTAGGATTCTTGAAGTGATTTTGGTGCAATTTCTTCAATATAATCGGTAAGTTCTTTAATTTTCATTTTTCCGTGATTGAGTATTCAGGAATATCGTTTAAAAAAATATAATTATCAGTTTCAAAATCGAACAGACAACAAAAATGTTTGACTCCATTGGTTACAAGCAAATATTTTGCCCCAAATTGCATATTGTAGCGTGCCGCCTGCTCAAAACTATTTTGTGTAATTTCAACCGACGGAGCTTTGCATTCAACTATCATTTTTACCGACCTGTCGATTGCATAAATCACAATATCGGCACGTTTTTTTTGTTTGTTCAAAGTCAAAGAAATTTCGGTAGCTATGAGACTTTCGGGATATTTTTTTTCTTGGCTCAAAAATCGAATCACATTTTGTCGAACCCATTCTTCGGGCGTTAAACGAACGTTTTTTTTCCTCAATTTATCGAAAATATACAATTTTTCATTCTTTTTTTTAATGTTAAATTGATATTTTGGAAAATCTAATTGCATTGTATACTTTGATTGGTTGATTTTTTGATGTGCTGATATGCTGATAGTTTTTAATATCAAATAGTTAAATAATTTATAAAACCCAATTTACGACCGTGTATAGTATATTTCAAAATTAGAAGCGTAAAAATTTCGATAAATTTATATCTTTTTTCATGTTTGTAGCAATAAATCATGTTTTTTTGTACAAAGAAATTATCTTTGTGGATAATTCTACATTACGAAGTTATATCTATTTGTTAATTAATAATTTAATGGATTTTTTAAGAAATTCATAATTTGAGAATTTGAAAATGTGTAAATGTTTTTATTAATTTCATTAATAAAAATGAGCTAATTAGAAATTTTTAAAAATAATTTTCAAATTTTCAAATTGGAATGCAATTAAAATGAAAAGTAACTTGGTAAAATAGAAATAATCTGAATCGTATTACGAAACAAATATATTGCGAATGAAAACAAAAATGGAAATCGTACAGGATTGGCTACCACGCTACACGGGGCGACAATTAAACATGTTCGATGATTTGATATTATTGACAAATTTCGGGCATTATCTCGAATTATTTTCGCAATGGTACAATGTGCCGATATTGGGTGCCGACAAACCAATGCCATCAGTCTCGGCAGAAGGTTTAACGTTGATAAATTTTGGAATGGGAAGCCCCAATGCTGCTACGATTATGGATTTGCTGAGTGCAATAAATCCACAGGCTACTTTGTTTTTGGGGAAATGCGGCGGTTTGAAACGTAAAAATAAGCTAGGCGATTTAATTTTACCCATTGCCGCCATTCGCAACGATGGAACATCGAACGATTATCTGCCGGCAGAAGTTCCGGCGTTGCCTGCTTTCAATTTGCAAAGAGCAGTTTCTTCGACAATTCGGAATTACGGTCGAGAATATTGGACAGGAACTGTTTTTACAACCAATAAACGTGTATGGGAATACGATGAACGGTTTAAAAAATATCTCCGTAAAACCCGTGCTATGGCTATTGATATGGAAACGGCAACAATTTTTACTGTTGGATTTGCCAACGAAATTTCGACCGGTGCACTGCTATTAGTTTCCGACCAGCCAATGATTTCAACCGGTATTAAAACCGATGAAAGTGATAAAAAAATAACGGAAGATTTTGTAGAACAACATCTAAAAATAGGCATCGATTCTCTTATTGAAATAAAAAACGATGGAAAATCCGTAAAACATTTGAGATTTTAATTACGCACAAAAAATTGAAATTTTTATTCACATTATCCTTTATCCATGTTTCAGAAGACTTTAAATATGAGAATTTCAATTATTTTAATAATCACACTTTCGATACTCTATTTTTCGTGTAATCCGGTCGATAACAGTAGAAACCGTTATGAAATTAATGGCATTATCTCAGGAATTTCAGACTGTGAAGTTGTGTTGGGAAAACTCGAAAACGGAAAAATTCGACATCTTGATTCAGTAATGATTCACAAAAATCATTTTACTTTTAAAGGCGGTCGCATTGAATCTCCTGAAATTTATTATCTTATATTCGATAACGGTCGCGGTATTTTAGAGTTTTTTCTCGAAAATACACTCATCGAAATCAAAGGCAGTATTAATAATTTAGCTCAATTTGAAATTTCAGGCTCACAAACGCAAGCCGAATACCAATCGTTTCTCGAAAATAATTCGGTTTACGATGACAAACAAAACAATATTTTCAAACAATCCGTTGCAGCAAAATCATTAAACGATTCGTTATTATTACAACATTTAGATTCAACATACAAATCAATTTTCAACGAACAAATCGATTTTATAATCAAATACGTTATACAAAACAACAAAAGCGTGGTTTCGGCATTTATAACGGCACGCACGCTGATGCCTTTATTGAGTACTGCGGATTTGGAAAAAATCATGTCGAATTTCACCTCCGAATTAAGCAATTCGGTTTATATTGCCGAATTAATCGAAGAAATATCGAACCGCAAAGCAAGCGAAATTGGCAAAGAAGCTCCGGAAATTGCCCTTCAGGACAGCTCGGGAATCATCATTTCGTTGCACAACCAACGCGGAAAATATGTTCTTTTAAATTTCGGTGCTTCATGGAATCCGGCAAGTCGAACAGTGAATAAAGAATTGTTGAAACTATCCAAAAAATATTCGTCCAAAGATTTTATTATTTTTTCGGTTTCGCTCGATGAAAATCGAGAAAATTGGAAGAATTCTATCGAAAATGATGGATTAAATGCTGTTCACGTATGCAGTTTAAAGGGAGTTTTGGCATCGGAACCGAAGTTGTATGCGATAATAACAATTCCAAGTTTGGTACTTATCGACCCCGACGGAATCATTATCCTAAGAGATTTTACGCCAAACGACCTTGAAAAAATATTAGACAAAAAAATAAAATAATTTTAATCCATGAACATTTGCGTCTTTTGTTCGTCGAGCGATGCCATTGCTCCAAAATATTTTACCACCGCACATCAATTAGCCATTGAAACCGTATCGCGAAAACATGCACTCATCTATGGCGGAGCCAAAGTGGGTTTGATGGGAATCATTGCCAAGGAAACAAAAAATCTTGGGGGGGAAGTTACGGGTGTCATTCCGCAAGTCATCTACGACAAAGGGCTCGCTTTACAAAATATTGACAATCTGATTATTTCTGCGGATATGCACTCTCGCAAGGCGAAATTGGAAGAACTTGCCGATGCGTT
Source organism: Draconibacterium orientale (assembly GCA_020721645.1). GTDB lineage: Bacteria > Bacteroidota > Bacteroidia > Bacteroidales > JAADGE01 > DYMH01. The sequence continues at coordinate 7,989 of DYMH01000065.1, read as the reverse complement.
TATTGCATTGCCCGGCGGTTTTGGAACTCTGGAAGAACTGTCCGAAGTGATAACACTCAAACAACTCGAATATCATTCAAAACCAATCGTTATCATCAATACTGATAATTTTTACAAACATTTGCTGGCGTTTTTTGAAACCATGTATTCCGAAAATTTCGCAAAATCGGATTATCGAAAAATGTATCATGTGTGCGAAAACATCAAAGAAGCCTTCGATTTTATTGAAAACTATTCCGCTCCGCAGCTGGAAAGCAAATGGTACAGAACAAATTTGAATATTTAGCATAAAATTTTATATCAACACTAATTCAGTCGCATTGCTATTACAGTCATAGCAACGAAAAAATAGAAATACACATTTATTTACCGATTAAAGAAAATTTTCACGTAATTTTTTTAGCATTTTTAGTTTTTCATTATTAGTTTTTTGTTTCCATGACAAATTCTCCGTCAAAACTTCTTGATAATGCAGTGTATGAATTTTCAAAACTTCCGGGTATCGGCAAACGCACTGCATTGCGACTTGTGTTACATCTTTTACGTAAAAGCGAAGAAGAAGTCAATGTTTTTGGGCAATCGATGATAGATTTGCGTAAAAATATCAAACGTTGTAAAATATGCAACAACATTTCGGATACCGACACCTGCAACATTTGTTCCAGCCCTTCGCGCGATACAACAACTGTTTGCGTGGTAGAAAACATCAAGGAAGTGATTGCCGTTGAAAATACAGCCCAATTTCATGGCTTGTATCATGTATTGGGTGGTTTGATTTCTCCTATGGACGGCATTGGACCTTCGGATTTGGATTTCGATGGACTTCTTCATCGTATTCGTGCGGGAGGTGTTCGCGAAATAATTCTTGCTTTAAGTGCAACCCCCGAAGGCGATACAACAAATTTTTACATCTATCGAAAATTGGGAAATCTTCCGGTCGAAATCACAACACTTGCCCGCGGTGTTGCCGTTGGAGATGAGCTGGAATATGCCGATGAAGTTACACTCGGTCGCTCAATAATGAACCGAATAAAATTTGAAGCAACCTAAATTAATTGATAATTGATAATTGATAATTGATAATTGACAATTGACAATTGATAATTTTATTAACCCAATTTTTTAATATATCATGTTTATACTAAGCACGTTCAAAAATTGCGTTTTACAAATTGTTTAACAATTTGATATTAAAAGCAATCAGCATATCAAAATATCAACCAATCAAAGTATAAATTTCAGATAACGTTATAAAATGAGTTTATTTACGCTTTTTGTTTTATATTTTACATCGTTTTTTACCATCATCAATCCCTTGGGCGTGATGCCGGTTTTTATGACAATGACAGCGGATATTTCTCAGGCAGAACGCCGCAAAACAGCAAGCAAAGCCGTTATAGTATCTTTTTTTACACTTTTGGCATTTGCTTATTCGGGACACATCTTGTTCGATTTTTTCGGAATTTCGGTCAATAGTTTTCGCATTGCAGGCGGCATCATCTTTTTTATGATAGGCTATGATATGCTTCAGGCTCGGCTCGGAAAAACAAATCTCTCAGAAAGTGAAGTTAAAAAATATGTGAACGATATTTCGGTTACACCCCTTGCCATACCAATGATTACGGGGCCTGGGGCAATAACAAACGCAATTGTGTTGATGAAAGATTGTCATACTTTTGAACAGAAATTACTGCTTTTCGCCGTTATTTTTACTGTTATGTTACTCACATTTCTTATTTTATGGGGAGGTTCCCGAATTTCAAATTTTTTGGGCGAAACCGGCAATAAAGTATTGATGCGATTGATGGGCTTAATTGTGATGGTTATCGCCGTAGAATTTTTCTTCAGCGGATTAAAACCAATTTTACAAGATATTTTTCAAATACACAGTGCATGAAATTATCAATTATAATTGTCAATTATAATGTCCGGGATTTTCTTCAACAATGCCTTTTTTCGGTTGAAAAAGCGTGTTTGGAAATGAACCGGGTTTTCGGAAACAATTCGTGCGAAGTCTTTATAATCGACAATCATTCGTCCGACAATTCGTGCGAAATGCTCAAAAAGAACTTTCCGCAATATCACCTCATTGAAAACAAAGAAAATGTTGGTTTTTCAAAAGCCAACAATCAAGCATTACAGCTTGCCGAGGGAGAATACCACTTATTGTTAAATCCGGACACGCTCGTAGGCGAACACACATTGGTAAAAACCGTTCTATTTATGGACGAACACCCTGATGCCGGTGGCTTAGGAGTAAAAATGACAGACGGAAACGGGCATTTTTTACCGGAATCCAAACGAGCATTGCCAACTCCGAAAGTGTCATTTTACAAAATTTTCGGACTTTCAGCTTTATTTCCAAAATCAGAGAAATTCGGACGTTACCGCCTGACATATTTAGATAAAAACGAGAATCATGAAGTCGAAATTCTCTCAGGCGCCTTTATGTTACTTCGGAAAACAGCCATAGAAAAAGCAGGTTTACTCGATGAAACTTTTTTTATGTACGGCGAAGACATCGACCTTTCGTACAGATTGTTACAAGCCGGATACAAAAATTATTACTTTTCCGAAACGCAAATTATTCATTACAAAGGAGAAAGTACCAAAAAAGGAAGCCTAAATTATGTTTATGTCTTCTACAATGCAATGTTAATATTTGCAAAAAAGCATTTTTATACCCGCAAAATTTCTCTTTTTTCCATTATGATATACTTTGCCATTGTGATGCGAGCTGTTATATCCGTTTTGGGGCGTATTTTTTCCTACCTGCTTTTCCCTTTGGTTGATATTGTACTTTTTATAGTCGGATTTTTACTGATTTTCCCTTTTCTGAATAAAACGCAATTTGATGTTAAAGACGATGTTCTAACCATTTCCACATTTTTGTATATTTTATTTTGGCTGCTATCAACAACAGTAAGCAAAGGCTATTTTAAACGAATTTCCACAACTTCTTTTTTTACAAGTGTTTCATTCAGCATTTTAACAATGACAGCTGCAAGAATATTTTTTGGCAAACTCATTATTTTTGAATACAACGAAATATTTCTCGTTATGCCCATTGTTATAATCGGAAGTTACTTATTTCGGAAATTGCTTTCAAATTTCGGAAATAATAAAATGGGATTCAATAAAATAAAACCATTAAGAATCCTTATTGCAGGCGGAAAAGAAGAAACAAATCGTATTATTAAAATTTATACCGATTTAAAAATTCAACACGAATACCTCGGGAGAATATCCAACGAAAATAACGAAAATTCATTCGAATATCTTGGCAAAATTTCTGATGTAGAAGATATTATAAAAAACACCAAGGCAAATCACCTTGTATTCAGCCTAACTGATATTTTGATTGAAAACATAATATTAACACACGAAAAACTCGAAAAATTAAACATCAAACTATCAATATATTTTTCCAATTCAGATAAAATCATTTGAGGATAATTTAAGTAATGGTTAATGATTAATGAAGTAAAAATTTGATTTTGAAAAGAATACGGACTTTATATTATACAAATATATCTGTCCGATTACATATTTTTTTCTTAATCCGGAAAAAATAATAAGAATAAAAAAAAATTATGACACAAATAACTCTCACATTGTCACCACAAGCGGCTTCCGATGAAAAATATTATTTGTCCGAAGCAGCACTATTTTTAAAAATAGACCCCAAAATCATCACAGGAATCCGTGTTTTGAAACGTTCGATTGATGCACGCGGAAAAAAAGTCAATATCAATTTAAAATGTGAAGTTTATATTGATGAAAAAATGCCGGCATATCAATCAGAACAGATTCAATACGAAAATGTTACAGGCAAACCGGAAATCATTATCGTTGGCGCCGGTCCCGCAGGTCTCTTTGCAGCTTTGCATTTGATTGAAAAAGGACTGAAACCCATAATCCTCGAACGCGGAAAACCGGTGAGCGAACGCAAACGAGATGTGGCACAAATCAGCAGAAATCAACCTGTAAATCCGGACTCTAACTACTGTTTCGGAGAAGGTGGTGCAGGTACTTTTTCGGACGGGAAACTCTACACCCGCTCTCAAAAACGAGGGAACACACAACGAATCCTCGAAATACTTAAACAGCACGGAGCCGATGAATCAATTCTAACAGAAGCTCACCCACATATTGGAACCAATCTTTTGCCCCGAATAATTATAAAAATTAGAGAAACAATACTTCAAAGCGGTGGAGAAATTCATTTCGATACTCGGGTTTCGGATTTCATTGTCGAAAATTCGGAAATAAAAGGTGTTATCACACAAAACGGAGACAAAATACTTGGTCGGTCTGTTATTTTAGCCACCGGACATTCGGCTCGTGATATTTATGAAAAACTCAACGAACGAGAAATCACTTTGCAGGCAAAAGCCTTTGCCATGGGCGTTCGCGTGGAACACCCGCAAGGCTTAATAGATTCGGTTCAGTACAGTTGCGAAATTCGCGACGAATATTTGCCGGCAGCGGCATACAGCTTGGTAACACAGGTCGAAAATCGGGGTGTCTATTCATTTTGTATGTGTCCGGGCGGATTTATTGTTCCGGCAGCCACGGCACCAGGCGAATTGGTGCTCAACGGCATGTCGCCTTCAAAACGCAACTCACAATTTGCAAATTCGGGGCTTGTTGTTGAAATTCAACCCGAAGATTTTCCCGAAAAAGAAAAATACGGAGTTCTTGCCGGATTGCATTTTCAGCGAGAATTTGAACGCATGGCGTTTCTCAACGGCGGACACAATTTAACCGCTCCTGCTCAATTACTTACGGATTTCGTGAAGGGAAAACTCTCACAACATCTGCCCGAAACTTCGTATCACCCGGGCATTATTTCTTCGCCCATGCACTTTTGGTTTCCCGAGATGATTTCAAAACGTTTGCAAATCGGATTTAAAGAATTTGGCAACAAAATTCCGGGATTTTTATCGGAACACGGCGTGGCAATCGGCGTAGAATCGCGAACATCTTCGCCTGTGCGTATTCCACGCAACGAAGAAACTTTGCAACACATTTCGGTTAAAAATTTATATCCCTGCGGCGAAGGTGCGGGCTATGCCGGCGGTATTGTTTCGGCTGCGGTGGACGGCGAACGCTGTGCGGAAATGATTGCTCTGTCGAGAAAATAAGAAAAAGTATCAAATCTGCAAAATAGAAGTTTTCCTATCCCACAACTTGATACTTTTTTATAATATTCTCAGAGTATTTGACTTTTTGTATCCGTTTCTTTCCAAATATACAAATACCAATAAATAGCATTTGCAATAAACCCTCCGAAAACAAGAAGCAATATCCAAATCAGGCGGTTGTTACTGTCTAAGGTTTTATTATTACTGATATCAATGATGTAATAAATCATCATTCCCAAAGCCGAAATAACTAAAACAGTGATTAATAAAAACAGGACAATAAAATTTCCAATCATAAATTGAGAATTTGGCTCTGTATTATTTTGGGCAGATTGAAATATTTCCATAAAAAAGAACCCAAAAAATATAAAATACAAAACCAACAGTACAATTGGTAAAAAAGTTAAAATACCGAGCACTATTTTTTTATTTTTGCTCATAATAAAAATTAATTTTGATTGGTTGATTTTTTGACGTGCTGAAATTCTGATGCGTTTTTAATCTCAAAAAAATTATAAAGACCTTATTTATTTAATTTAATAATTTTTCATTTTCCGAGTCTGCAAGGTATTTCATAAACTGCATTCTTTCATAAACCACATGATTTTGTGCTTTGTCGCTGCTCATTTTTCCTTTAAAATTAGAGATTCCCGAATAATTATTATTATCCATGTATTTTTCAATTTCAGTGAGCATTGTGCTGATATGAGCGAACCCATTTTTATAGACAGTTGAAGCAATCTGAACGGCACCGGCACCGGCAAGCAACTGTTTAACAACTGCCTCTCCGCTATGAATACCCGTAGATGCTGCCAAGTCGCACTTCACACTGCTTGATGTTAAAGCAATCCATTTTAAAGAAGTTGAAATTTCTTCGGGTGTACTGAAAATGTGAGTGGGCACTATTTTTTTATGATTGATATCAATATCAGGGCTGAAAAACCGATTGAATAACACCAAACCCTGTATTCCGGTTTCCGAAATGCGTTGAATCATGTTACCTAAATTGGTAAAATAATGGCTGAGTTTTACAACAATGGGTAACTTAGTTTCACTTCTTACTTTTTCGATGATGTCGAAATAACGTTTCTCCAAATCCTTACCTTCGGTATTAATTTCGGAAGGAGCAATAAAAATATTCAACTCCAAACCATCGGCTCCGGCTTCTTCTATTTTTTTGGCAAAATAGGTCCATTCGTGTGCCGAAACGCAATTGACACTTGCAAAAACCGGAATTGAGAGTTGTTTTTTTGCATTGCGTATTAATTCGATATAATGTCCAACCGTTTCTTGTTTTATTTTATAATCGTAATAGTCGAGATTTTCCGGATAGATGTCTTTTTTTTCAGCATCTTTTAGAACTTTGTCGAACTCAACTTGTATTTCTTCTTCAAAAATTGATTTTAATACCACGGCTGCGGCACCGTTTTTTTCAAATTCGAGTAGATGTTCAACGGAATTTGTCAAACCGCAACTGCCTACGATTATCGGATTTTTTAATGTTAATCCTGCAAAATGTGTGCTTAAATCTGCCATATACTATTTAATTTTTCTTAGATTTATAAAAATTATTTATTTTGATATTCCAAAATGCCGAAAATTGGTGCAAAAATTTGTTTATTAACAGCCCAAATCTCATTTTAGAAAGCCTAAAATTAATAAATTAAAATGATAAAAACATGTTTTGGATTTACGGGGAAGTAAAAATATTGTTTAAAGTTGTTTATAAACATAAGCCGTATTCGCTTGTGCCGTTGGCATTATCAATATTTCATTGATATTGACATGTGCCGGTCGAGTAACGACAAATTCAAGAGCTTCCGCAACATCTTGTGCGGCAAGAGGAACAAACCCTTTATAAACAGCAGATGCAGCTTGTTCATCGCCTTTAAACCGAACTTTTGCGAACTCGGTTTCGACCATTCCCGGAGCAATTGATGTTACTTTAATTCCGTGGCTGAGCAAATCAATACGCATCGCTTTTGTGAGCGATTCGACGGCGTGCTTGCTTGCACAATATACATTGCCGCTTTGATAGGTTTCTTTGCCTGCAATGGAGCTGATATTGATAATGTGCCCGGATTTTCGTTCTGTCATTCCGGGAATCAAGGCTCGCGAAACGTACAATAATCCTTTAACATTGGTATCTAACATCGTTTCCCAATCATCGACAGAACCGTCTTGAATTAATCCGAAACCTGCGGCTAAGCCTGCATTATTGACCAGAATGTCAATATTTTTGAAATTTTCGGGGATATTTTTCAAAACATCATTTGTTTGATTTCGGTCGCGTACATCGAAATTTAACGCAAGGACTTCAATTTTATGAGTCGATATTAATGATTCGGCAAGTTTTTCCAATCGCTCCATTCGCCTTCCGGTGATAATGAGGTTATAATGGTTGCGAGCTAAAATTTTGGCGATTGCTTCGCCTATTCCGGAACTTGCTCCGGTGATGAGGGCAATTTTTTTCATTTTTTTCTTTCTGCAAAAATAGAAATATTGCGGTTTCTTTTCAATAATAGTTCGGTATTTTTTATCTTGCAAAGTCGCAAAGCACGCAAAGATGTTGATATTGAATAATTTGCGTCTTAGCGTCTTAGCGAGAAATAATATCTGTAATTTACTAATATTCTGTTATACCAAAAACGGTTTATTTGCTTACTTTAGGATATTTGTAATTGTTTAATATTCAGTATAATCAGCACATTATCACATCAAATAATCAACCAATCAGAGTATAGATATAAAAACGTCCTATTCCTTAATATTAAGATAAAATATTTCACTTTGCACAAAAATTTAAAAAATGGAAGCAGATTTAAAAGAATATCAAAAGAAA
>DYMH01000208.1 GCA_020721645.1 Draconibacterium orientale | reverse complement strand
AATTATCAATTATCAATTATCAATTATCAATTATCAATTATATTAATATTGTTTATACAGTTTAAAATCAATCACTTTTGAATTTCCGTTTTTTTCGCTTGCTTTGCAGTCGGCAGAATTATCTTTTCCTTGCACGCATTCGAAATTGTAGGGACGATAGAATTTTTTCCCATCATCGCATTGTGCGTTATCGCTTTGTTCCATAATCAGTTTTCCGTCTTTAAAACTTACTTTAATATCTGCTTTACAGGTACTTCCATCTTGTTTTTCTTCTACCAATGTGAGGATTCCTTTGCCCGATTTTTCAATATCAAAATACAAAGATACTTGACTTTTATCAATTGTACTAAATAAATTATTGCTGCTTTTCCAACGTCCTTCGGCAAAGGATAAATCTTTCGGATTTTCGGGAATCACCAATTCGGTGTGAGATGTATCAGATTTTAACGCATTAGCGATTTGCAGAAGAGGTCCCACGTATTTTTGAGAATTAACAGGTTTGGCTGTTTTTACCAATATCTGAATTATCTGTTCGGCGGTATAATCGGGGTGGAGCGATTTTAACAAAGCTGCTGCACCGGCAACAATTGGCGATGCCATGCTTGTGCCTTGTAAACTGCCGAATTTCCCGCCCGGAAATGCACTGTAAATGTTCACACCGGGTGCACTGATGCTTGCAAGTTGTCCGTAATTACTAAATTCAGCCTTTTCAATCTGTGTGCCGACTGCCGATACGACAATTGTATTTTTTGAGCGTGCCGATGGGTCGATTCCTGCCAACACATTATCGTTTCCGGCAGCTTGAACGAAGACTATTTTGTTTTCAATAGCAAATTTGTACAATTCGTCCCAAAAAGCAGCTTCATCGGTAAACTGTGTTTCTGTTAGGTTTTTTTGTTCGTTTTCGGGCAAATTTTTTACTTGGTCCGGAAATTTCATTCCGAGCGACATGTTCACAACGTCTGCGTTTTTGTTTATCGCATAAAGAATACCTGAAATGATTGATAATGAGCTTAAATTCCCGTTTTTATCGGCAACCTGAATGGGCATTAATTTACAATTTGGAGCAATTCCCGACAATCCCTGCCCATTGTTCATTAATCCAACAGCTGTTGCCGCAACGTGCGTGCCGTGCATTCCGCCTTCGCCGCCTGCAACCCCAACGTCTGCCGAATGGTTGAAAACATTCCATGGTTCTACAATTTTCCCTTTAAATTCGGGGTGCGTCAGGTCGAAACCGTTGTCGATTACTGCAACAATAATTGTGTCGCTGCCTTTTGTTAAGTCCCACGCTGCATAGGCTTGTATTTTGTCGAAATACCAATTTTTATCGGCTTCCGAAAATGCAGGGTCTTTTGGTATTTCGGAGCGTTCAAACATCGTTTCGTTGAAAACCAAACGCACTTCGGGCATTTTTTTTATGGTATCCGACCATTGTTTCCAAAGATTTGGTTCGGTTTTAAATTGAACTAAATTTATAACCGTGTCATAATAAACAATTTGGAGGTGTTCGGCGTATTTTTCGGAGATTTTTTTTGCAAATTCGTTGATATTTTGCCCTTTTTTGAGTGCTGCGTTAAATTTATCGGTGAAAATTACACGTTTTGTCGGGTCGTTGGGGTCTGTGCCCGTTTGAGTTGTGTCTATGGGAGGTAAAATATCGGCTTGGGGCGGAAGATAATTTTTCTCGGAAGGATTTTTCAGGAAAAACCACCATATCAAAAATAAAATCAAAAACATCAACAATGCTCCCAGTATAAACCATAAAATTCCCTTTTTTGTGGAGGAAGATTTTTGAACGGGTGGTGGATTTTGAATCGGAGGTATGGGCGTATTTTGTTGATTGGAATTTGTCTGCCGGTTTTTTTCTTGGTGTGTTTCCGGAACATTGTTTTCGATAATCGGCTCTGCAATCGGAACAAAGGGAATATCCGATTTTTCGATAGCTTTGCTGATACGGAAATCGGTTTTTTGAGCAATTTCCGATGTAAAACCCCAAAGAGTGAGTACTACTTTGTCGTCTTGTGCAAAAACATATTCCATGCCGGGAACTTCGACCGATAATTCGAGCAATTCGCCCAAATCACGTTGATTTTTTTCGTTTGACGATTTTAATTCTTCAGCAAACGCTTTTATTTTTGCAATTTTCAGCGATAATGAAATTCGTGCTTGTTCTTGTTGTGCCGGATTTAATTGTGGAAATGCAACGGGTTGCAATAAAATGTCGGACATCCACATTGCTTTTGATTTTCCTTGCAGGGCATCGGGGCTGATGACCGGTTCGGCAAGCAACGCTGCATATTGTTCGCCCAATTTCTCGGTAATTGTGTTGCGTAATTGGTTGTATTTTGTGTAAATTGGCTCACTGTACCAAATTACAGGGCGAAATTCTTTGAGTAGGACTGAAAATAGTACTTTTTTGGTCATTTTTTGCTTTTTTCAAAAGTCGGATAATGTTTTATCTTATCGTATAATATGATAAAGGCTGTTCTCAATCTATTTCTTTGTTAAAAAATACTTTGTAAAAGTACATTGATTTTTCGTCGTCGTAACCTTTTTCGATAAAATTTTCGTTGGATTCTGCATTTTTAAAATCCATTTTGATTTGGATATTTGTATCCAATTTAATAAAATTTTTAATGGCACGCTTTTGTTTTTTAAGAACAGGCACCGAAATATCAAACGAGTCTGAAAATTCGATGTCATTCAGTCGTTCGTATCTTTTTTTATAGGTATCGAAGGTTGCTTTGGTTTCATCGTCGGCAAAAAGTGCTTCTTTGAAATCGTTGAGAGCTGCGGTTTCATTTTCTTCGAAATATTTTATCGACCGATTTAAAAAATTTATTTGCTCTTTTTTACCGGCTTTTTCTTTGATTATTTCTTCCGAAAAATCTTTGCACAAATTGATACAATTTTTGGTTTCGTAGTTGTGGTCTTTGATATAATCAACGTTCAAAAAATTTTGGTTCCAATATTCTGTGTCATTTTTACTGCTGTCGAAGATAATAATGCGGTATCCGTCCGATTCTTCGCGGTTGATTATTAGACACGATTTATCGGCTTTTTTGGGGTTGATGCCATGTGTTTCGTCCGCCATAATGCGGTTTCCGTTTTCGGTGAGACGAATAAAAGTGTCTTTATTTTCGGATTTGAAAATGCCGAGTGCTTCTACTTCTTCGCCCATATAAAAAACACCTTTCAGAAAAGCCACAAACAAATCTCCGGATTTAATTTGAGGATTTTCCGACTGTACGAACAGATGTTTCAAGATGTCAATCGAAATCTGATGGCTTTGCGTGGTGTCTTCAAATATTTTAGATGCCAATCCTTTCATAACATTGTACTTGATATCTATTTCGTGTATAAAATGATAGGTTTCGGTGGCTTTTAAAAAGGGCAAACAAAAATAGTCGAGCAGCAAAGCTGCCAATTCATCGGTTGCAACTGTGGGAATAACACTTGCCATGTAACTTTCTTCTTGGTGTTTGTTGCCTACGCGATGTATTGAAAGCGTTTCTATTGTTGTATTATAAAATTCGAGCATTTATTTTTGGGTTTTAGGATTTTGTTGTAAACTTTTTTGATTAACATCAATACAAGAAGGTGCTATTTCTTAACCCGAAGCTTTATAGGCTTCAAATTTTTGAAAATCAGATTGATTATAACACAATGAATGTGTGTGATTTTAAATAGTTTTTGAAACAAAGATAAAGAAAATCAAAAAGACGACAAAATATGTTTTGGAATCGAATCTGAATTATTTTGTGTATTACCTTAAATCCGCAAGTTCCGGCAGATTTTCAAAGAAATATAAGGAAAAATAGAAATCTTTAAACACTTAAATAAGTGAAATCTGCCGGAACTTATTTATTGAAATACAACAAGATATAAAAATACTTGCGGATTT
>DYMH01000064.1:7077-18979 GCA_020721645.1 Draconibacterium orientale | reverse complement strand
CTAAAAGATTTATTCAGAATATTTTACGATTTTTTTCAACCCTTGATTCGCATTACTAATTAATTTTTATAAGTCATCGGACAGATTTATTTGTATATCAAAATGTCCGTATTCTTATCAAAATCAAATTATTACTTCATTAACCATTACTTATCTATCAATCTGTTTATTAAACATAACGAAAATATCAACAGACAACAAATATACAAAAATCGGACAAAGAATCTTAAAAGTTTAGAAAAATTTACATTTTGATATTAAAATAATATGCTTATCCCGGATAATACCTAAAATTATATTTTGAAACAATTTTTTTATTTTTGAGACGACCGCAAGTCGTCTCTACACAGCATGCAGAAAGTTCTGCACGTAGAGACGTGTTGCACACGTCTCAAAAAATAATTTCTTTTTTTCACTGTTTTACAATAAGATACAAATTTTACAAACTATATAGGTAATAATCGGGATAAGCATTTAAAATAATATCTAATTGATATTTATTGTATTGATAAACAGTATATTACATTTATTTATAGAAGGTCTATAAATATAAAAAACGTCCTTAATAAATGTGCTTTATAAGCATACAATAACCTCATATTGAGCGTTTTTTCTAAATACTAACTACTATTTACTAGCTACTATTTACTAACTACTTTTATTATATACTAAAACGGTTAATTTGTTTACTTTTATATGTTTGTATGTGTTTAATATTCAACATAATCAATACATCAGCACATCAAAAAATCAACCAATCGAAGTATAGTTATATTTTTGATTTCGTAGTGCAGGAATAAAGCCTGCTTCGCGTATGGCATCTTGTATTTCTTGGGCATCGAAACTGTTATTGGCACCTGCCACCGAAACAACATTTTCTTCAATCATAATGGAACCAAAATCGTTGGCACCGGCATGCAGGCTGAGTTGTCCGGTATCTTTGCCAACTGTGAGCCACGATGCTTGAATGTTGAGAATATTTGGCATCAAAATTCGACTTAGGGCGATTATTTTGATGTAACGGTCGGCGGTAACTGTATTTTTAACACCCGAAATGCGGTTTAATTCGGTATCAACATCTTGAAAAGGCCAAGGAATGAATGCAGTAAATCCTTCGCTGTCGTAGGGTTTTTCGTGTTGAACTTGTCGTAGTTTGATTAAGTGTTCGATAATTTCCGGCACCGTTTCAATGTGTCCGAACATCATGGTTGCCGATGTTGTAATTTTCAGTTTGTGAGCTGCCCGCATCACATCGAGCCATTGTTGTGATGTGCATTTGCCTTTGGAAACGATGTTACGCACACGGTCGTTCAGAATTTCAGCTCCGGCACCGGGCAAGCTGTCCAAACCGGCTTCAACTAATTGTGTGAGAACGTCCTCGTAGCTCGTTTTTGCTAATCGGGCGATGTGATGAATTTCTGCCGGTCCTAAGGCATGAAGTTTTAAATCGGCTTTTATTTTTTTCAAATCAATGAAAAGCTGTTTGTAAAATTCCAAACCTAATTTCGGGTGTAATCCGCCTTGTAATAGCAGTTGGTTGCCTCCGAATTGTTCCAAAACTTTGATTTTTTCGGCATATTGTTCGAGCGTTGTGATATAGACTTCGGGGTCGCCGGGGCGACGATAGAAATTGCAAAATTTACATTGAGCGATACATTCGTTGGTGATGTTCACATTTCGGTCGATTATCCAACCCACCTTATCACGGTTTTCGGGCTTTTGCGATTTTCGTCGCAATTCGTTTCCCATTGCTGCCAGTTCGGGCGTGGGGGCGTGTTCGTATAGAAAAAGACCTTCTTCCGGACTTAAAAATTCTCGGTCGAGGGCTTTGCGGTAAAGATTTGCGAGATTCAAAGCAGTAGATTTAAAAATGGATTTTTGAATACAATTTTTTTTGATTATGATGATTTGGAAGGTTTTGTTTGGACAAATCCTAAATATTAGCATTATTTTACAAAACGTCATCAATCAGTAAATCAGCAACATCTGTAAAAGTTAAGCCGTGATGTTTGATCATTTTCGGAACAATACTTTCGGCTGTCATACCGGGTAGCGTGTTGATTTCGAGGAAATAAAAAACATTGTCGTGCAAAATATAGTCGATTCGTACAAGGCCTTTACAGTTCAGTGCATCGTAAATATTAGATGATTGTCGGCGACATTTTTCAGCTAATTCTTCGGAAATGGGAGCGGGGATAATTTCTTGGTTCAAATTAGAATTGTATTTTGCCGAATAGTCGAAAAATTCGTTTTTACTGACAATTTCAACAAGCGGAAAAATTTCTGTTCTGTTTTTTGTTTTAAATAGTCCGCAGGTAAACTCTCTTCCGGGAATGAATTTCTCGATTATCACTTCATCGGATTCTTTAAAAGCCTCTACAATTGAGGGAAGCATTTTATCAATTTCTTTTACTTTGGATATTCCGAAACTCGAACCGCCTGCATTTGGTTTAACAAAACACGGCAAGCCTGTTATTTTTAGAATATCCGACACTTCAAACGATTTTCCTTCGCGCAACAAAACCGAATCGGAAATCGGAATTTCAAAATGTTGCAGAAATGTATTGCAATAATATTTGTTAAAAGTCAATGCCCCTGTCAATACATTACAGCCCACATAAGGAATATCGAGCATATCTAAGTAACCTTGTACCAAACCGTCTTCGCCAGGCGTGCCGTGAATTGCCGGAAAAACGCAGTCGAATTTCTCTTTTTGTCCATTTAAATTGAAGCTGAAATCATTTTTGTTGATAATTAAGCCGCAATCCGAGGGTGATACAAGTGTCCATTCCGAGCCGCTGATGTTGATAACGTAAACATTATATTTCTCTTTATCCAAACCTTTGGCGATATTTTCGGCAGACATCAGTGAAATGATGTTTTCCGATGAGTTGCCGCCTGCGAGTACTGCAATATTTTTTTTTGTCATGCTGATTTTGATTTGATGATTTTAATACTATAATAAAAGTAGTTAGTAAATAGTAGTTAGTATTTAGAAAAAATCTGAAAATGAGGTGATTGTATATTTACGAAGTGCGTTTATTATAAAAATGAAAAACGAAGTGCGAAAAACTAAAACTAAGAAAAATGTCTAGTATGAAATTTGAATTTTTTGACAATATAAACGAATTTCATATATTTCCACATTTCCACATTCCTACATTTTTTCATAAAATCATAATAATTTAGTCTTCTGCATCTTCTACAATTTCACGATTAGCCGTATAATTTCGCCATTTTATTATCAACGACTCTAAATCTTTAGGCATTTCTGAATCAAATGAAAGACGTTCGCCGGTTTTGGGGTGATTGAAAGTTAAGGTTTTTGCGTGTAATGCCTGACCTTCGTGCAAAGCAAAGCAATTATGAACAAATTGTTTGTATTTTGAAAACCGTGTTCCTTTCAGAATTTTATCGCCGCCGTATTCGGCATCGTTAAAAAGCGGATGTCCGATATGTTGCATGTGAATGCGAATTTGGTGTGTGCGTCCGGTTTCCAATTTACATTCTATCAAACTTACATAACCAAAATCTTCTATCAATTTGTAGTGCGTAACGGCTCGCTTTCCGTCTTCTTCGGTCGGGAAAATATATCGTAGTTTTCTGTCTTTCGGATTACGACCGATAAATGCATCAATTGTGCCTTCTTTTACTTTCGGACAACCCCAAATCACTGCTTGGTAACGCCTGTCGCTGGTGCGGTCGTAAAACTGTTTGCTCAAATCGGTTAAAGCTTCCGCTGTTTTTGCGATAACCAAAAGTCCCGATGTATTTTTATCGATACGGTGAACAAGTCCGGGACGCATTTCGCCTGATTTGAATAATGGGTTGTCTTTTAAATGATACATCAAAGCATTGACTAAGGTTCCCGTAAAATGCCCAAAAGAAGGGTGAACCACCATGCCCGAAGGTTTATTGACAACAAGTAACGTATCGTCTTCAAAAATAATATTTAAAGGTATATTTTCGGGCAATATTTCAATTTCACGAGGCTCATAATCGGCGGTAATTTGTATCGAATCGCCGGGTTTTATTTTGTAATTCGATTTTACGGGCTTGCCGTTCACCAAAATATTATCTGTTTTTGCGGCTTCCTGAATTTTTGTTCGGGAAGCATTCGCAATTTTGTTAAATAAAAACAAGTCGATACGAACCGGTGTTTGACCTGCTTCGACACTAAATGTAAAATGTTCAAATTTTTGAGCTGTGTTTTCCATGGCGACAAAGGTACGCAAAAGTACTTGGATTTCAATAATCGCTGTGTTGAAATTACTGCAAAATGCCTTTCAATGTTTTGATATTAAAAGTTTGTACTATTTTTTCATTCTAAATTTTGAATTATCTAAAATAATCTTATCCTTTTTAAAGATATTTTATCTAAAAAAATAATAAATTTGAACTTTTTTTATAATGCAAAATCTTTATGTTCAAAAAAATAGCCTTATTCTACAAATATGCCGGATTCATTTTCGGAATCGCATCTTTTTTATCGTGCCAAAATAACCAAATTATGCCTCCAAAAGCTCAACTGAATCCCAAAAAACTCGTTGCAAACGGAGTAACGCGTGTCGATAATTTTTATTGGTTGAAAGATAAAAAAAATCCCGATGTCATGTTCTATCTCAAAGCCGAGAACGGATACACGGAACACATGTTGAAACACACAGAGGGGTTGCAGGATACGATTTTTAACGAAATTATTAATCGTTTAAAACCCGAAGAACAAAGTGTTCCGTTCAAAGAAAACGGTTATTATTATTACGAACGCTACGAAATTGCCAAAGAACAACCCGTTTATTGTCGAAAAAAAGATTCGCTCAGTGCTGTTGAAGAAATTATTCTTGATGTAAACCAATTATCGGAAGGTTTTCCATACTACGAAATGGGAGGTTTCTGTATCAGTCCCGACAATCAAATGCTGGCATACATTGTCGATACACTTGGAACACAACAATATACCATATTTATTATGGATTTGACTACCGGCGAAATTTTTAATGACAGAATAAAAAATACGTCAGATGTTCCCGTTTGGGCAGATGATAATAAAACGTTGTATTATACAAAATTAGACTCTGCAAGCCTGAGAGAATATCAAATCTATTCACATAAAATTGGAACGCAGATTACCAAAGATAAATTGATTTTTGAAGAACAATCCGACGAATTTTCGCTTTCAATTCATAAATCCAAATCAGGGAAATATATTTTTATCACTTCCGAAGGAAATTCAGATATTGAAATAAGATATTTGCGTTCCGATAATAGTGATGGTGAGTTTACTGTTTTTCAGAAACGTATCGAAAACGTAACTTATGAAATTGACGATAAGGGCGATAAATTTTATATCCTCACAAATCATAAAGCCGAAAATTTTCGCTTGATGTACACCGATATCAATCACACATCAATTGAAAATTGGCACGAATTTGAATCTCATTCGGATAAAATTTTTATCGAAGATTTTGAAGTTTTCAAAGATTTTATTGTTCTGAGTGAGCGCGAAGATGGTTTAACATTGTTGAAAGTCATTAATATACAAGATAAATCTGAATATTTTATTGATTTCAGCGAAGAGGCTTACGAAGTATGGATTTCCGAAAATTATGATTCGGAATCGAACACGCTTCGATATGGTTACAGCTCCCTCACAACGCCAACTTCAATTATCGACTTCGATTTGAAAAAACAAGATAAATATCTGTTGAAACAACAAGAAGTGGTTGGCGATTTCTCGAAAGATGATTATGAAATAAAGCGACTTCATGCCACTGCTTCCGATGGAACAAAAATACCGGTTTCTGTGATTTACAAAAAAGGACTTAAAAATGACGGAAAAAATCCGATGCTTATTACCGGATACGGAGCCTACGGCATTAATCTCGAATTATATTTCAATTCGTCCGACTTGTGTTTGCTCGACCGAGGTTTTGTGCTCGCATACGCACATGTGCGAGGCGGGCAGGAATTGGGACGCTCGTGGTACGATCACGGAAAAATGCTCAACAAAAAAAATTCCTTCACCGATTTCATTTCATGTACCGAATTTTTGCAAAAAGAAGGCTACTCACAACCTTCGCTTACCTTTGCCGAAGGTGCCAGTGCAGGAGGTTTGCTTGTGGGAGCTGTTGCAAATATACGCCCCGAATTGTATCGAGGATTAATTGCCGAAGTGCCGTTCGTAGATATTGTTACAACAATGCTCGATAAATCGATTCCGCTTACAGCCGGCGAGTTCGACGAGTGGGGTGACCCCTCGAAAAAGAATTATTTCGAGTACATTTTATCCTATTCTCCATACGACCAAGTTCAAAATCAAGCATATCCCGCAATGTTCGTTACAGCCGGATTATTCGACCGGCAGGTGCAATATTGGGAACCCGCAAAATGGGTTGCAAAACTGAGATTGATGAACACTTCACTAAATCCAATTTATCTTTATACGAACATGGAAACAGGGCACGACGGAGCTTCCGGGCGATTTGAAACATATAAGGAAACGGCAATGATATACGCTTTTATGATTGATTTGCTGAAAAAATGAAAATTTGGAAATTTGAGAATGTGAAAATTTGGGAATGTGGAAATCAGAAAATTTGGAAATGTGAAAATGTAAAAATAGGCGAATACTTTCCGATGTTATGAATTTCGTATTTCATGCTTTTTTACTTTTTCACTTTTTAGTTTTTAGTTTTTAGTTTTTAGTTTTTAGTTTTTAGTTTTTCACTTTTCGCTTTTAACTTATTAATAATGACTATACTTATCACCGGTGCTTCTCGCGGAATAGGTTACGAATTGGTAAAACAATTTGCCGCAGCCGGACACCATAAAATAATTGCCGTTTCGCGCGATTCAGAAAAACTCAACCGCCTCCAAACCTTTTGCAATCGCGAGTTTCCCGATTCGGAAGTCGTTCCGTTTCCTTTCGATTTGGAAAATATTTTGAAACCCGAAACTCAGTTTTTTCACGAATTGACATTAATCACCAATCGCATTGATATTCTGATTAATAACGCAGGATATTTGAAAAAAAGTGATTTTGAAACTTTCGATTCGGCAAATGCCGCTAAAATATTCAATATCAATTTTTTTGTCGCTTCCGAACTCATTCGCGGATTATTGCCTTTTCTGAAAAAATCCGAAAAATCGCATATCGTAAATATCGGCAGCATGGGTGGATTTCAAGGAAGCTCGAAATTTGCCGGATTAGCATATTACAGTGCATCGAAAGCCGCATTGGCAGCACTTACCGAATGTTTGGCGGAAGAATTAAAACCGTTCAGAATTTCTGTAAATATGCTTGCACTCGGTGCCGTTCAAACCGAAATGCTCGCAGAAGCATTTCCCGGTTACGAAGCTCCCGTAACTGCCGAAAAAATGGCAACATTTATTGCCGATTTTGCCCTAAACGGAAATCACTTTTTTAACGGAAAAATTTTACCGGTTTCGCTCAGTACGCCGTGAAAGGCGGAGTCAAGATAAAACAACAAAACAATTACTGCTATGAATACAAAACTTCTGTTTTCCTTTTTATTTCTGATATTTGCCTCGTGTTCTACAAACAAATCAGTTCAAAGCCCAAAATCATCGCAAACAATTGATTTGTTAAGCACCAATGCAGTTTCAAACAACGATTTTTTCGCAAACTACAAAGCCTCCGAGCCGAAAATCAACGATTTAATAAACACCGATTTAGACTTGCATTTCGATATTCCGAAAAAACACGTTCTCGGTACAGCGAATATCACCTTAAAACCGCATTTTTATGCAACAGATTCTCTTACTCTCGATGCACGTGGTTTTGTGATACACAGCGTTAATCTTATTGAAAAAGATAAAACCGAGCCTTTGAAATTCGATTATCAATCGCCGAAACTAAAAATTCGATTGAATCGAAAATATTCAAATAATGAACAATACGTTGTTTCAATAAAATATACCGCAAAACCTGCCGAATTGGCAAAAGGTGCTTCTTCATACGCAGTTACCGACGATCGCGGAATGTATTTTTTCGATGTCAATACCGATTCGCCTCAAATTTGGACACAAGGCGAAACATCGTCAAACTCTTGCTGGTTTCCTACAATCGACGCTCCGAATCAGAAAATGACGCAACAATTTAAAATCACCGTTCCGCGAAATTTGCAAACATTATCCAACGGAAAATTTATTACATCGCTGCTCAACGAAGACGGCACTCGCACCGATTTGTGGAGGCAAACATTGCCGCACGCTCCCTATTTGGCAATGATAGCTGTTGGAAAATTTACCGTAATTCACAATTCGTGGCGAGATTTGCCGCTTGATGTTTATGTTGCGACTAATGACGAAAAAAATGCAAAAGTAACTTTTGCTAAAACATCTAAAATGATAGATTTCTATTCACGATGTTTCAATTTCGATTTTCCTTGGGATAAATATTCGCAAATTGTAGTCAAAAATTTTGTGAGCGGAGCTATGGAAAACACGTCGGCAACGGTTTTCGGCGATTATGTTTTGCGAAATAACGAAACAGATATTTTACGCGAAAACGAAAGTGTTGTTGCGCACGAATTGTCGCACCATTGGTTCGGAGATTTAATAACCTGCGAATCGTGGGCAAACACCGTTCTCAACGAAGGTTTTGCCACGTACAGCGAATATTTGTGGTTCGAACACGAATACGGTCGCGAAGAAGCCGATTTGCATCTTTCGTTCGACTATTTGTATTATCAATATGAAAACTACTACAAACAAGCAAATTTGGTACGTTTCGATTACCGGAACGAAGGCGATATGTTCGACCGACATTCGTATCAAAAAGGAGCATTGGTTTTGCACATGTTACGTACAACAGTGGGCGACGGAGCATTTTTTAAAGCGTTTAATTTATATTTGGAAAAACATAAATTTCAATCCGTAGAAATTCACGATTTGCGGCTGGCTTTTGAAGAAGTAACAGGCAAGGATATGAATTGGTTTTTTAATCAATGGTTTCTCGACAAAGGTTTTCCGGTACTCGATATTAATTATTCTTACAACGAACAGTCAGGAATTTCTTCGGTTGTCATAGAACAAACACAAAATCTTAATACACAGCCTGTTTTTGTTGCACCCTTGAAAATTGCATTTTGGTTGAAAGATACAATTGTATATAAAAATATCAATTTAGAAAAACAAGTTCAAACCTTTCAATTAAAAACCGATGAAAAGCCCGAATTTATTGATTTCGATAACGATAATTCATTACTTTGTAAATTCACCGAAAATAAAACAAAAGACGAATATTTGGCTCAGTTGAGTCGTGCTCCTTTGTTCGACGACAAAATTGCGGCACTTTCCGGTCTGCAAAAATACTCCGAAAACAAAGAAGTTCAGCGTGCTTTCATCGAATTTTCGCGCAACGGATTTTGGTATTATCGTTATTTGGCTTGCGATTATTTCAGCACAAAAAAATCAGCCGATATCAGCAAGGAAATTATAGAAAGATTGACAGATATGAGCCGGGAAGACGAAAATCCGGCAGTGAAAAATCGTGCCGCCGAAAAATTGAACAGTCGATAATGTCGCAAAACACCTTGCAGTTTTAAACAAATTTCTATCTTTGAAATTTTTCGTCTTTTCACAGAAAAAAATTACGAATGGTTTATTTGCTCGGCGACAATTTACCTGTCGGTAATTTTGTTGAACATTCTCGTTTTAAGGAAATTGTAAATTATATCAACAATCAAAAAGAGATTTTGTCAATCGCTTCTCACGAAAAATATGCGGCATCGAACACAATTATATTTGAATTTAAAGATTTTGAAAATATAAAAAAAATTCAATTCAACGGTAAATTATTTATCTCGGATTTTGAAAATTTTTCAATAGAAAATATTCCGGTTTTTGAATCGCGATTGGACTGTAAAGGCGTAAAAATCAATGATATAAAAATCAATGTTGATTTTTTTATAAGAAATTATATTGATAAATTCAACGAAAAAAGTTTAGCTTTTTTAATCGACGGAAAAAGAGAAAAGTTCTTTGAAACACGATTTGAAAAAGCTTATGTAAAATACATGAATATGGCTTTTGCCGAAATTTTCACCGGAAAAATAGCAAAAGGCATATCGAAAATGAAAGGTGCCGGTTTTGGGCTGACACCCGGCGGCGACGATTTTATTACCGGAATGTTGTTTGGTTTGGATATTTTGCAAAAAACAGGAAATCAGAATTTTGAAGAATTAAGAACAAATATTTTTCAAATATCAAAAGGGAAAAATCAAATTTCGAATAATCTTTTAAAACAAGCGTATGAAGGCAGATATTTTAAGCGATTGAAAGATTTTTCGGAATCTTTGATTTTCGATAAAAACGATATTTCCGAAAAATTAGATGAATTGAAATCCGTTGGTGAAACATCGGGTTCCGATTTATTGACAGGATTGATTTTGACGATTAAAATGGAATGTTATGCAACAATTGAGACGTGTGCGATGAATGTAGAGACGACTTGCGGTCGTCTCTGCAAATAAAAACGATGAATTCCAATTTAATAAAACGTCTGCGATAAAATATGAATGTGTGCGAAGAAATTGAGACGTGTGCGACACGTCTCTACGATGCGAAATATGTAGAGATGACTTGCGGTCGTCTCAGAAACTATATGATTCATTATGAGACGTGTGCGACACGTCTCTACGATGCGAAATATGTAGAGACGACTTGCGGTCGTCTCGGCAAATAAAAACGATGAATTCCAATTTAATAAAACGTCTGCGATAAAATATGAATGTGTGCGGTAAAATATGAATGTGTGCGGTAAAATATGAATGTGTGCGAAGAAATTGAGACGTGTGCGACACGTCTCTACGATGCGAAATATGTAGAGACGACTTGCGGTCGTCTCGGCAAATAAAAACGATGAATTCCAATTTAATAAAACGTCTGCGATAAAATATGAATGTGTGCGGTAAAATATGAATGTGTGCGGTAAAATATGAATGTGTGCGAAGAAATTGAGACGTGTGCGACACGTCTCTACGATGCGAAATATGTAGAGACGACTTGCGGTCGTCTCAGAAACTATATAATTCATTATGAGACGTGTGCGACACGTCTCTACGATGCGAAATATGTAGAAACGACCTGCGGTCGTCTCAGAAACTATATAATTCATTATGAGACGTGTGCGACACGTTTCTACAAAAAAATCGAATTTTTATTGTATTTTTATGTCAGAAAAATATCAAAATAAATATAATATAAAGTCAAACAGGCTTCAAAACTATGATTATTCTTCTGACGGGGTTTATTTTATCACCATTTGCACAAAAAATCATATTTTTGAATTTGGAAACATCAAAAATGAAGAAATGTTTTTAAATTCTTTTGGAGAAATTATTAAAAATGAATGGGAAGAAACAAAAAAGATGAGAACAAATTTTAAATTTGGTGAATTTTGTATCATGCCGAATCATTTTCACGCATTAATTACAAAAGGTGATGTTGTGTTGCCTGCAAAAAATGTTAAATTGCCGCAAACACCGGGGTTTATCAACGAATTTAAATCACCGAAAAATAGTATAGGTTCTATGATTGGAGGATTCAAATCGGCTTGTACAAATAAAATTCGAAAAATGAATAATGCTTCGTTTGAATGGCAAGCAAATTATTATGACATCATTGTTCGCGATTCTGAAAGTTTCGATTTCATCGAAAATTATATAAAATCAAATCCGGCAAAATGGGAAGATGATAGATATTATAAAATTTGAATTTATCTGAGACGTACACAACACGTCTCTACGTGATGAAACAAGCGTGTTACCGTAGAGACGACTTGCGGTCGTCTCAGAAACTATATAATTCATCATGAGACGTGTGCAACACGTCTCTACGTGATGAAACAAGCGTGTTACCGTAGAGACGACTTGCGGTC
>DYMH01000064.1:0-6977 GCA_020721645.1 Draconibacterium orientale | reverse complement strand
CAGAAACTATATAATTCATCATGAGACGTGTGCAACACGTCTCTACGTGATGAAATTAGCCTGTAACCTCGTAGAGACGACTTGCGGTCGTCTTATTAAACATAAAAAATATGATAAAAGGAATTATTAAAAAAGGAGAATATTTCGATTCGGTTACATTGATGATTGTGTCGAAAGAAATAAACAAAATAGCAGGAGTAGTCGATTCTTCGGTTGTTATGGGAACAAACGAGAACAAAGCGATTCTGAAAATGGCTGAGTTGTATATCGACTTATTCGATAAATCGGACGATACCGACATGCTCGTTGTCGTGAGTGCCGAAAGCGAAGTCATTTGCTCGGAGGCAATAAAAAAAGTTGATGAACATTTGAAACAAATCCGCAATAAATCGGACGATTCGGGCGATTTCAATCCGAAAAGTTTCGAGGGTGCGGTAAAACAAATGCCGGAGGCAAATTTGTCGCTCATTTCCGTTGCCGGGAAATATGCTGCGGCAGAAGCCCGAAAAGCTCTGAAAAACGGTTTACATGTGATGATGTTTTCCGACAATGTTACGATTGAAGATGAAATCGGTCTGAAAAAACTTGCCATAGAAAAAGGTTTGCTAATGATGGGACCGGATTGCGGAACAGCAATCATAAACGGCGTTCCTTTGGCTTTTGCCAACGTTGTAAATCGTGGAAATATCGGAATTGTAGCGGCTTCCGGAACCGGATTGCAGGAAGTAAGTTCGATAATTTCTAATTTGGGCGGCGGAATTTCGCAGGCACTCGGAACGGGTGGGAGAGATGTAAAAAAAGAAGTCGGCGGATTGATGTTTATTGAGTCGATAAAAGCACTCGAAAATGACCCGCAAACCGAAATCATCGTTTTAGTATCGAAACCGCCGCACGCCGAGGTTTTAGAAAAAATTGCCGCAGAAATCAAAAAGTTGAAAAAGCAGGTTGTCGCAATTCTCATCGGCGGCGATGCCAAAATTGTTGAAAATGCAGGTGCAATTGCTGCAAAAAATCTCGAAGAAGCTGCCGTAATTGCGGTCGCTTTATCGGCAAAAAAAGATTATAAAGTAGATTTGCAAAAATTGGCTGAGCGAAAAGCGAAAAATTTCGTAATCGCACAAGATTTGGCTAAAAACAACAAAGGCAAGTATTTACGCGGATTGTTCAGCGGCGGAACTCTGTGCGACGAAGCTCAGTTATTGCTCCGAAATTCGTTCGGTTTCACATACAGCAACACGCCGTTGAATGCCGAATATCAACTTAAAAACATTTGGAAAAGCGAAAAACATACGATTATCGACTTGGGCGACGATGAATTTACTGCCGGTCGCCCTCATCCGATGATTGATTTTTCGTTGCGACGAAAACGAATTATCGAAGAAGCAAAAGATACGGAAACTGCTGTTATTCTTTTAGATGTCGTTCTCGGTTACGGTTCCAACCTCACGCCCGACGATGAATTGGTTCCTGCCTTTCGCGAAGCAAAAAAAATAAACCCAAACTTGGCAATTATTTGTTCCATAACCGGCACCGACAAAGACCCGCAAAATCGTGCAAAAGTGAAAGCGGCTTTGCAATCTGCCGGCGCATTTGTGGCTGAAACCAATGTGGAAGCTGTGGAATTGTGTGAGGGAGTTTTGGGGGAGTGTGGGAAGTAAAACATCAAGAAAATCGTTGATAAAAGCACAATCATCAAAAAATATATTAACAATTTCCCGATTCAAAAAAACATAGAGTAATCTGTTTTTTTACTCAAACATAAAAAAATAATTAAAAATCTGTGATTGAAAAACAATACATAGAATTTTGAACGAAATTAAAAACCAAGTCGTCAATTCTCGCGTCCAAGCAGTAAAGGCTGTAAATTCGGAATTGATTGAATTGTATTGGAACATTGGAAAATTGATTTTAGAACGCCAAAAAGAATTTGGTTGGGGAAAATCAATTGTAGAAAGATTATCAAAAGATTTACAAAAAGAAATGCCGCACAACACCGGATTTTCGTCTCGAAACCTTTGGGATATGCGTCGTTTGTACGAAAAATATCGTAACGAATCATATCTGCGACAGCTTGTCGCAGATATTCCGTGGGGGCATCATTTATTGATATTGACAAAAATATCAGATACTCCCGAAGCGTATTATTATATAAAAGCAAGCAGTGAGTTTGGTTGGAGCAGAAATGTTCTACTGAATCAAATAAAATCAGACGCTTATCACCGTGCTTTATCGGAAAATAAACTTCATAATTTTCAACGAGCATTACCCGCATATCTCGCAGAACAAGCCGAGTTTTGCCGAAAAATAGAGAAATGTTTTTTAATAATGTTTTTGAAAAATTAAATTTTAAATATGACAATAAAAAACGAATACGATTTTATCATTATCGGCTCCGGATTCGGCGGTTCGGTGGCTGCATTGCGATTGTCGGAAAAGGGATATAAAGTATTGGTCATTGAAAAAGGAAAACGATACGAAAGCAATGATTTTCCGAAAACCAATTGGAACATCAAAAAATGGTTGTGGTTGCCTCGTTTCGGGCTTTTCGGCATACAAAAAATTACGTTTTTCAGACACGTGTCTGCAATGAGCGGCGTAGGCGTGGGCGGCGGTTCGTTGGTTTACGCCAACACATTGCCGATTCCGAAAACCCCATTTTTTAATCACGGTTCGTGGGCAGGTTTGGCTGATTGGGAAACCGAACTTCAACCGTTTTACGAAACTGCAAAAAAAATGCTTGGAGCTGTCCAAAACTCTTATTTGGGCGAAAGTGATATTGCATTTAAACAACTGGCGAAAGAAAGCGGTATCGAAGAAAAATTTCAACCGGTGGATGTTGCAGTATATTTCGGGCAACAGAATGTTACTGTCGATGACCCATATTTTCAGGGAAAAGGACCAAATCGGACGGGTTGTATTCAGTGCGGTTCGTGCATGACAGGTTGCAGGCATAATGCAAAGAATACTTTGGATAAAAATTATTTGCATTTAGCCCAACAATTGGGTGCAGAAATCCTTCCGGAACACGAAGTTCGGGATATTATGCCTCTTGACGGAAAAAACGGTTCAACAGGTTATCAAATTATTTTTAGAAAATCAACTTCATTATTCAAACAAAAAAGTGAAGTTCGAGCCAAAGGAATTATCATGTCGGGCGGTGTTTTGGGAACAGTGCCTTTATTATTAAAATTAAAGAAAAATCATTTACCGAATATGAGCGAAATGCTCGGAAAAAATATCAGAACAAATAATGAGGCATTGATATTGACTGTTACAAAAGACAAAAATAAAAATATGTCCGAAGGAATTGCAATCGGTTCAATTATCGAAATTGACGAAAACAGCAATGTCGAGCCCGTTCGCTACGGCAACGGTTCCGGTTTTTGGCGACTCCTCGCATTGCCCATGGTGAGCGAAAAACGATTCTTTTTGCGTTTAATGAAATTACTGTTTATCCCTTTAACAGCACCTTTTACATGGTTCAAAATATTTTTCGCCCCGGATTTTGGCAAACAAACGTCCATTATTCTGTTCATGCAGCATATCAACAGCACATTTCAACTGAAACATTCGATTTTCGGTATCGGAACACGAAGGGAAAAAGGCGATAAACCTTCTGCTTTTATTCCGGAAGCACACGAATTTGCAAAAAAATATGCCAAAATTATCAATGGAAAACCAACCGTTATGTTCACCGAAACCATCACCGGTATCCCTTCCACAGCCCATATTTTGGGAGGTGCCGTTATGGGAAAAGACATTTCGGAGGGCGTGATTGATAAAAATAATAAAGTGTTCGGTTACCAAAATATGTATATTTGCGATGGCTCTACGATTTCGGCAAATCCGGGCGTAAATCCCTCGTTGAGTATCACAGCAATCAGCGAAAGGGCTATGAGTAGGATCCCGGAAAAAAATCAAACAATATTGAATAATTATCAACAATAAATAATATTTATGAAACGACTTATCCTTATTCTCATTCCTTTGGTGATATTTTCATGCAACTCTACCAAACAAAACAACACCAACTCGAAAGATTCAACAGCAAGCAGTATCGATTCCAATTCGATTTCAAGCGACAATACATCGCAAACAATCAATTTATCACCAAGTTTTTACAAACATTTTACAGGGAAAATTGGCAATGACGATGTTGTTTTAGATTTAATCCGAAACAAACAGAAATTGTACGGCATGTATTACAAAATGCCTAACAGAACAACTGTAAATTTCTCAGGACAATTGAACTCTGACCTTACATTTACACTAAGCGAAACCGCTGTACAAGGCAAAAAGACTGCAAAATTCAACGGAAAATTTACCACCAATAATACGATTTCAGGTATTTCGGAATCCAACAATTTTAGTTTTACCGAAGACTATTCTCAAAGTGCAACTTTCGATGTTTATTTTATCGAAGCTGTCGATTCTACCGACGAAAATACCTATTCCTCCGACAAAATCACATTTTATTATCCCGCAGGAAAACTTCCATCGCAAGTTGCAAATGACTCATTGAAAATGCAATTTTCACACCTCTTTTTTTCCGAAAAATTGCCCATTTCAAATGCTTCGGAATATGCAAAAAATTATAAAAGTGCATTTAATGCCGATTATCGTGCATCGCTTGCTGCCGGTGAGGCATTTATGCCTTGGGAAAATACGGCAATAGGTGATGTTGTTTATAATCAGAACAATATCCTTACTTTTGCTTTGCACACCAACTCATTTTCGGGCGGAGCACACGGAAATTATGCCGATATGTTCTACGTTTTCGATCTTGCGACCGGGAAAAAAATCTCGAAAGATGCCGTTTTTATTTCAGGCAGCACACCGAAAATTTCGACAATTATTTATCAAAAAATAAAAGAAAATCGCGGAATTTCCGACTCCCAAATGAAAGAAAATTACGAAAGCACAGCAATTCCCGTAAGTTCCAATTTCTATATCACGCAAAAAGGCATTGGATTTTGCTACAATCCCTACGAAATTACGTCTTATGCCGAAGGAAGCGATGATGTTTTAGTGCCATTTTCAGAGCTGAAAAGTTTATTAACCGCCGAAATAAAAACCCAATTAAAACTCTAAATCAATTGCAAAAATATTTTTCTTTTTGTTGATATTTTTGATACATTTGAAAACAAAAGAACCCCAAAAAATTATGATACAAGAAAAGAAATTTGCCGAAGATTTACTTGATTTTATATACGCAAGTCCCGAACCATTCCACGCCGTCCGCAACGTAAAAGCCGCACTTTTGAAAAAAGGCTTTAAAGAACTCGACCGCGGCTATTCGTGGAATTTGGACAAAGGCGGAAAATATTTTTCCACCAAAAACGATTCGGCACTCATCGCTTTTACCGTTGGAACCGGAAAAGTAGAAGAAAATGGTTTCAAAATTATTGCCGCTCACACCGATTCGCCGGCATTAAAACTCAAACCGTCCGCCGAAATGCTGTCAGACAAAAATTATCTGAAACTCAATGTCGAAACTTATGGCGGAGCCATACTCAGCACGTGGCTCGACAGACCGCTTTCCATGGCAGGACGTGTGATATTAAAAAGTGCAAATCCGCTCGAGCCGCATACTAAATTTATCAATATCAAAAAACCGATATTGATTGTTCCCAACCTCGCCATTCATCTAAACCGGGAGGTGAACGAAAAAAAAGAATTTAACAAACAAATCGATATGATTCCGATTACGGAATTAATAAATAACGAATTGTCGTACGATAATTATCTAAAAAAAATGTTGTCGCAGCAGTTGAATTGCGAATATGATGAAATTCTCGATTTCGATTTATTTTTGTACGAATACGACAAAGGCAATATTATCGGAGCAAAAGAAGAATTTATTTCGAGCAGTCGATTGGATAATTTAGCCATGGTTCATGCCGGTGTTGAGGCTCTGCTCGAAAGTGATGCAAGTGAAGCCACAAATGTAATGGTATGTTTTGATAATGAAGAGATTGGCAGTATGACCAAACAAGGAGCCGCTTCGCCTTTTATGAAAGATGTTTTACGGCGTGTTTCGTGGGCAATTAACACCAACAAAGACGCTTTTTACAGAGCCAAAACCAATTCTTTCGGCATTTCGGCAGATATGGCACACGGTGTTCACCCAAATTTTCCCGAAAAATACGACCCGGTTTTACGTCCTCGTATCAACCAAGGACCGGTGATAAAAGTCAATGCGAATCAGAAATACACCACCGACGGCGTTTCGGGAGCAGTTTTTGAAATGTTGTGCCAAAAAGCCGGCGTTCCGTATCAACGTTACGTCAATCGTTCCGATGTTGCCGGTGGTTCTACACTGGGAAGTATTTCTTCCTCTCAAATGGACATCAGAATGGTCGATGTTGGAAATCCGATGCTTGCTATGCACTCAATACGAGAGCTATCAGGAGTGATGGATCACTACTATATGAAAAAAGTTTTTGAAACGTTTTTTAGCATATAAATAAAAAAATCCATCGCCAAAAACGATGGATTTTTTTATAATAAGTAATCGGACAGATTTATTTGTATTTATCTATTATCTATGTCCGTATTCTTATCAAAATCAGATTATTACTTCATTAACATTATCAATTTAAAATTCAATATCGTTTAGTTAAGGCTGAAAGCCTTGAATATGAATAACCGTAGGTGAAACCTACGGAATAAAATGCGTTAAACAGCAACCCTGACAAGGGTTGAATCTTAAACAAATTTTCATGTTCAACCCTTATCAGGGTTGCAATTCGTGAGTTATTATTTCCGCCGGTTTACACCGGCGGTTATTCATATTTAAGCCTTTCAGGCTTGATATACTATAATTTGCTTAACTAAACGACATTGATTTAAAATTAACCATTATTTATTAGAGAGTTCAGTTTAAAAAGTCATAAAGTAGAAAGTTTATAAAGTTATAAAACTGAAAATAAGGGCTTTAAGTTAAATTCACATCTTTACATAAATTACTGATTATT
>DYMH01000207.1 GCA_020721645.1 Draconibacterium orientale | reverse complement strand
TAATCAGTGTTTTCTGCAAAAATAAATATTATTTATGTAATTAAGTCTAAATATTATTACAAAATTATAAAACAGCTCTGTAAAATATAATCTGAGAATTTGAAATATAATAAATGCCATTAATGAAAGTGCTTTATAAACATACACTCACCTCATATTCAGCAATTTTTCTAAATACTAACTACGATTTACTAACTACTTTTATGATAGATTTGAACAAAAAGAAGCCGGGATCTTTTCAGAATCCCGGCTTTGTTACTTACAAGACTGTCTGTCAAAGTTAAAACTAAGAATACTCGATTTTTACATTTTTTACGACCGACATTCTTTGCCAAGGGTTGATTTGTCTTCCTCTTCTGTTACCTTGATTGCATTGCAATAATTTGGTTTCGCGTTGTGTTTCTAAAATTCACATGAAACAGATAAACTTGATCTACTTAAATTTAAATTGGTAATGGTACACGGTTGAGTTTTTGTAAATAACTCACTGATTTTGTTTTTGCGATTCGTTTTTTATCACAAGTAAGCAACATGAACAAGTTACATTATTTTTTTCAAAAATCAAAATTATTTTGAAATAATATTACGTTTTTTTCGAAGATAATTCATCTTTAAAAAAATGCGGACTTATCGTCTTGTTTTTCAGTTTTTTACATTATTTTGCTTCGTCCACGAATCTTTCAAAGGTACAGTGCGATTGAAAACCAATTTTTCGGCGGTCGAATCCAAATCTACACAAAAATATCCCTTTCGTTCAAATTGAAATTTATCACCTTTTTCGGCATTTTTCAAATACAGCTCGGCTTTGCAATGCGACAGAACTTCGAGCGAATCGGGATTCAGAAATTCTTTGAAATCAACATCTTTGTGCCCGTCAGGAGCTTCATCGGTGAATAGGCGGTCGTAAATCCGCACTTCAATATCAATGGCTTTTTCAGCCGAAACCCAATGTATTGTGCCTTGTATCTTTCGTCCATCGGGCGATTGACCGCCTTTTGTTTCCGGGTCGTAGGTGCAATGCAATTCGATGATGTTGCCTGCTGTGTCTTTTATCACATCGTTACAAGTAATGTAGTAGCCGTAGCGTAGGCGTACTTCGCGACCGGGAGCAAGGCGGAAAAATTTCTTTGGTGCATCTTCCATAAAATCTTCGCGTTCAATAAACAGCTCACGTCCGAACGGAACCATGCGTTTTCCCATGCTTTCGTCCTCCGGATTATTGACGGCTTCGATGTCTTCGATTTGTCCTTCGGGATAGTTGGTGATAACAACTTTCAAAGGGTCCAAAACAGCCAAAACACGGCGTGCCGATTTGTTTAAATCTTCACGAACGCTAAATTCTAAAAGGGATACATCAATCACGTTGTCTCGTTTGGCGACACCAATTTTTTCGGCAAAATTTCGCAGCGATTCCGGAGTATAACCTCGGCGGCGAAGTCCGGAAATTGTGGGCATTCGAGGGTCGTCCCACCCGGTTACAATATTTTTTTGTACCAACTCCAACAATTTTCGTTTGCTCATCACGGTGTAACTGAGATTAAGACGGGCAAATTCGATTTGTCGCGGGCGTGTTTTTGTTGAATCGTAAATTTGGTCGAGAAACCAGTCGTAAAGCGGACGATGATTTTCAAATTCCAAAGTACAGATGGAATGTGTAATGCCTTCGATATAATCCGATTGTCCGTGCGTAAAATCGTACATCGGGTAGATGCACCACGTGTCGCCGGTTCGGTGATGTTGTGCGTGTTTGATGCGATACAAAACCGGGTCTCGCATGTGCATGTTGGGCGAATCCATACCGGTTCGGGCACGCAGGACTTTTTCGCCGTCGCCGAATTCGCCGTTTTTCATACGTGAGAATAAATCTAAATTTTCGTCCACTGTGCGATTTCTGTTCGGACTGTCGGTTCCGGGGCGTGTAGGCGTGCCGCGTGTGGCGGAAATCGCTTCGGCACTTTGGTCATCGACATAAGCAATGCCTTTTTTGATAAAATCAACTGCCCATTCGTAGAGTTGGTCGAAATAATCCGATGCGTAATGTGCTTCGCCGTTCCACTCAAACCCCAACCACTTAATATCTTCCATGATAGAATCGACGTATTCAACGTCTTCTTTCACCGGATTTGTATCATCAAAACGCAGGTTGGTTTTTCCGTTGTATTCGATACCCAGACCGAAATTCAGACAGATTGATTTGGCGTGTCCGATGTGTAGATATCCGTTTGGTTCGGGAGGAAATCGTGTGAGTATTTCTTTATGTTTGCCCGATTTTAAATCGTCTTCAATGATTTGTTCTATGAAATTCAATGATTTTTTTTCGTCTTCCATTTTTTGTGTATTTTTAGTAACCTGCGAAAGTATGAATATTTTAAAAACGTTGCAATTTTTTAATCGAACTCAAACAGTTAATTTCAATAGGGCATTATTTTTGTCGTATTCAACAACGTAACGCATTTCTATTTTTTATTTTCGGTGTGTTCCACGATAATAAATTATGTTATAATATATTTATTTATCCGATATATAGTTTGATATATGAGTGAAAGTATCATCAAATCAGCGGATTTCCATATTTAGTTCGTTCGTTCCATTAAATTCATTTTGAATATTCACATTAACAAATCAACACATTAGCACATTAGTAAATCAACACATCAATCATAAATCTCCAAAATGATAAAAGTAAAAATTTTAAATTGGCACAAACCCAGCACAAAGATTATTTTGACTGTTTTTGCGGGGCTTTTTATCCTTTCCGGATATTTCATTTTTTTTATCAATTTCACATTTATAAAGATTTCCGAAACACAAAATCTTGAAAAGTTACGTGCCATTGCCAATACTTTGGTTTTGGAAATAGACGGCGACAGCCACAAACTTCTTTCCGATAAATATCAAAAACAAGGCGAACTAAAATCGACCACCCAAGATTCGGGTTATTACAAAATTTGGAAAAAACTCCGCAAAGCATACGATGCCAATGGTTTATCGACCGAAATAGCGACCTTGGTTTTAGACGAAAAAACACAAAAATTTTACTACATCGTCAATTCTACCGACAAGCCCTACCTTCGCGACCCGTACATTAAATTTCACAAAGAATTTTTAGATGATTATTCCAAAGGCAATGTCATACACCGTTACAAAGACGAATACGGAACTTGGCTCACGGCTTTTGCACCAATAAAAGATAGCACGGGAAAAACAGTTGCAATTTTAGAAGTTGATGAAAGTTTCGACCGATTTTTGGCAGAAGCTCGTAAAAATACCCTTAAAAATCTGATAATATCAATATTGATATTTCTTAGTACGGTTATTGTTATCTTGCGTTACGTTAGAATTATACTTATTGGCGAAGAAAAACAAAAAGACATTATCGAAAAATCGCATCACGAAATTAAACAAAAAAACAAAGACATTGTCGATAGCATCAATTATGCACTGAAAATACAATCCGCAATTCTTCCGCCTTTTGAAGAAATAAAAGCCTCGTTCAAAGAAATTTTCATACTCTTTAAACCGAAAGATATTGTGAGCGGCGATTTTTATTTCCACACGCGGGCAGGAAACAAAGTATTGATTGCCGCCGTCGATTGCACCGGACACGGTGTTCCAGGAGCTTTGATGAGTATGATTGGCAACGATTTATTACATAATATTGTACACGAGCGAAATATTACAACTCCGTCCGAAATTTTAGACAATTTGCACGAAGGCGTTACAAAAGCACTGAAACAAGACAGTGCGTTCACCGAATCGAAAGACGGTATGGATTTGGCTTTGATGTGTTTCGATTTCGAAAATTCAGAACTACAATACGCCGGAGCATATCGTCCGCTCTATCTGGTTCGCGACGGTGCAATTACCGAATATAAAGCCGATAAATTTCCGATAGGTAATGTTACACAACAAAGAAGCAATTTTACAAATCATGTGATTAGTTTGCAGAAAAACGACTGCATTTATGCTTTTTCCGATGGCTATGCCGACCAATT
>DYMH01000063.1 GCA_020721645.1 Draconibacterium orientale | reverse complement strand
GGAAAAGAAAAAAATTGACAATTTAAAGGAATTGGAACGAAAGGTAAAAGTTTGAGAATGATTTTGATATTTTATACATCTTTTTGAGCAACTTTTACCAATTTTGTGATGTCGTAGCCTCGTAACTTGGCTTTTTTCAGAAGCATATCATAAATTTCAGGTTCAAGATTTGGGGTTCGAGCCAGTATCCAAAGATATTTGTCGGAAGAACTGCCGATAAGAGCCCACTGATAGTTGACAGTATCCAATTCCAGCACAAAATAATCGGCATAAAAAATCCAAAAAAATGAAACTTTCAATTGAGCCGGCTTTTTTTTATCGGGAATTTTTGCAATGCCCTTAGCTTGTTTAAATTCTCCGGTCAGCGAATCTTTGTAACCGGCGTTCAGCACATCAATTTTGCCGTCGGGGCGGAGGGAGTAGGAAGCTGTTACGCCCACCAAATCTTTTTCAAATCGATGTTGAAAACGTGCAATTTCGTACCATTTGCCCAAAAATTTATCAACTTCAAAATGTTCAACAGTTGTGTAATTCATGGTATTTTTTGTATTTCTGCAATTTGGTAATAGTATAACAATTGAAATAAAGAATATTCCAAATTGAAAATACATTTTACATTTCTCGAATAAGGACACAATTTTTTTTATCGGCATCGTAAATGGATTTGTAAAAATCTTTAATTTCGTTGTATTTTTCGGGGGGATATGTTCCTGCGTTCATTTGTAATCGACGAATATAGGTTACTTTTCCGTCGGAAAATAATGTTTCTGAATGATAATTGCCGTAAACGGTCGAATAATCAACTGATTCCGGAAATATTTCGGGTTTATATTTTGGAGGAATTAAATAATAAACGGTATCATATTCGATATGTCCGTGATGAAAAATAATATCGGTTTTTCGGTTTTCTATTTTTTTCAGCAAAACGGTGTGTTTATTCAAAATATTCAAAGGCAAAAATAAGCGAGTTTGGCTTAGGGACGCATAATTTTTGATTGTAAAATTAAGATTTTCAACTGCCGACGGCATTATTGATTTGTAATTTTGATAATCGAAAGAATTAATTTTAACATTTTGCAAATCCAAACTGCTTTCGATATTTTTTTTGATGTCGTCTTTTGAATAAATAAAAGCCGGTATAATATCCTCGTATAAAAGCCCGCGATAATCGCAAACCGATGTTACAACAGCATTTCCGGCAGAATCGATTTGTGCTTCGATTTTCCGATTTTGCGTATTATCTTCGGTTTTATAACTTTTAGTATGTGCAATTTTGCCTCCTTCATCGGTAATCAGTAAAACATTTCGGTTGACGGTAAAATCGCCGATATATCCGAATGGGTGATATTGACTTGTGCATTCGAGCCATGTTGTATCGTTTTTGAACGGAATGCAAAGCATGGCGTGGTTAAATTCGGATATTGGAAAATCTGTGTTCATTGGTTTGTAATCTGTTCCGGCACTTACGAGTGTGTAGTATGAATTAATTCCTGCGACTTTAAGTATTGAATTCATATAGTTCGACAAGGCTTTGCAGTCGCCGTATCCGTTTCTATCTACTGTTTCGGCAGAAAACGGTTGAAATTTACCGATTCCGACCTGAATGCTGACATAATGTGTTTTGGATTGCATGTATTCGTATAAAATTCGAGCTTTTTCTTTGTCATCTGATACGTTTGCAACGAGATTTTTAATTTTTTTAACACTTTCTTCGGGCAGTATGTCCAAGCCGTCTGATAATTGTTTACACCACAATCCGAAGTTTTGCCATGTCGAAAAATTACCCGGGTTTCCGTCCATACTGAAATTGTCAGTAACAGGGTAAACTCTTGGAAAATAATCGTTTGAATTATTGTTTAACTCTTCCCGTTCAATTGCTTCAAAATTCATCAAACTCCAAATTTCGCTTTTTTCGACAGATTGGTGCTTGCCCGTAAATTTATTTTCAAGAAAACGGAGGTGTAATGTTGATGAATTTGTAATATTATACGAAGCATTCTCGACCGAAACCCGAAAATTGCCAATCGGATTCCAATCTGGTATAAAAAGTGTTTGAAATGATTGTATTTCGTAGGAATATTCAACCGTGTAGGGAAAATTTGGAATTAATGGTTTGGCATATTTTACACGATTATCGGAATATAAACCTTCGTAATAACTGACATCATTTATCTCGGAATTTTTTAGTTTTTTTACCAATTTGCCGTTTTTATCGAAAATCGCACCCGAAATGTCTGATATTTTGCTTGATTTGTCGTAAGGAATTTCGAGTTGTGCATATTTTTCGCCGGCTTTGTTCAATATTGTGATAGCATAATGTACTTGATACACAAGGTTTTGCCTATCGTTCAACAAAACGTTTTCTTCACTCACACGCACGATTGCATCGGCGTTTTTCTTCATATTTTCGGCAATATCGGCAACTGGAAATTTCGTTTGTGAAAACCCAATGACAGTTGCAATTAAAAGTGATGTGAACAGTATCAATTTTTTCATTATGCTTTCTTTTTAAGAACAACTTTTTCGTTTTGCTTGGCAATTACTTTATCGTAGAAATCTTTCAATATACTGTAATTATCGAATAAAATAACCGGTTTTTTAATTTCAAATTTGCCTGTTATTTGCAAAATATTTCCGGTAAGTGTTGTTTAGAAAATAAATTTACCCATTCCATTTGGCAAGGCGATATTTGCAGCCTCGGGCATTTCTGCAACTTCAAAGCCCTCCGGCAAAGTATATTGTTTTACGCTGAGCAAAGTAGTTGGATATCCGTAATCTACGGGATATTTCCGTTCGGCAGATTTGAATGGATTTGTTTCGTAAAATGTGTTTTTTAACGGCGTGAAAATAATCATTCCGGTGTTCGAGTTTTCTGACTGTTGGCTAATGTTGTATTTTATCGATACACTTTTTGAAATATCATCTAAATCAGATATTTGAGCGTCCGAAATTTCGTACTCTCGGGCTTTTTCTGTTAATATTTTAATAAAATTATCAATTCCACCCTCTTGTTCTATATTTTTTCGCATGTTGAATGCTGCATATTTCGAATATTTTTCGGCTGTCGAACCCTAAATATCCCCGTTGGGCTGAATTGTGAGGGTTTGAAATTCGGACATATTTCTGTCGCCTGCCGGAACAATTTCTATTTCACTGCCGTTGGCTGCATCAACAATTCGCCCTTTGCCGTTCAAACAATGAAAGGGAAGATATCCGGCAGGTAAATATTTTTCGGTAGCATCGAGTAATATCGATTTTCCGTTGATATTTGCCTGAACCACAACGTAATCGAAATTGGCAATGGTCGGATAAGCGGTGTTCAAATAACCGTTTTCGCGAGTACTCAATACAACCGGAACAACCTTTATGCCTGCTGCACGTAACATCGAAAGCAACAAAATATTAATATCTGCCGAATTTCCTTTTTTCTCTTTGATAACTTTCGATAGATTTTCGTCAACATATTTGGTTCTGATTTTTGTCCAAATATAATTTTGAGTAAGATAATTATAAATGCGATTCATTTTATCTTCCGGCGTTTGAGCATCGCCGATGGCCTCATTAGTAAGGTCTTTAACTTTATTTGTTGGATTGAGCTGTTTTCCGAAATGTTCGCTTTCGAGCAAACGTTCGTCAATTTTTTTCCACGAATCGGTATAAAAATGAATTAATTGGTTCGGAAATTGAATACTTTCAAGTTCATAAACAATTTCTGTCATAAAATTTCTTTCAGAGGTCATGTATGCTTCAGTTTTAAATGCCGGAATTTTTGTTGCTGTCCATTTCACCGATTCACTTAACGAATGAATATTGTATGAGAAGTGTCCTCTTGTTGAGCCGGGATGGTTAGGCGATTTATCTCCGATAGTAAAATCTTCGGGTTTTTGATCGACAACTTTATCTATTTTAACATTTTCATATCCTGTAACATGAAGTTGATATTTAAAATATTCAGGAATAACAGTGTAATATTCGGAATAAACAACAGGAATTTTTTTCTGTATTTGCCAGTTTTGAAAATTATAATAAAAATCAGACTGTATTACGTAGGTAAGTTCTATTACACTGCCTTCTGCTACTCCCGGAAATGAAAAATTGACATTTTCGATTTTTTCTGATTCTTCTTCGGTATAAATATCTTTTTTTTCGAGTTTTAGCTTTGCAATTTTTCCGTTTTCCATATTGTAAGTAACTCCTTTGATATTTTGAAGGTTCTCTTTATTTGTGCCGTCCTTATACAACGCAATCTTGAAAGTTGCATTTTCGATACCCGATTTTTTTAAAATTTTTATTCTGAGATTTCGTTCAAAATTTAATTTGAAATCTTTAGTCATTTCATCGTAATTAAAATAAGTATAGCCTTTATCGAATAACACAACAGCATCTGCACTTGTATCAATTTCACAAGTTTTCATATTGAGTTCAAATTCACTCACCTTACCAAATTTTTGATTTATTTCCTGTCCCCACGCTGAAACGCCCGAGAATAAAATAACGAATGTTGCTGCAATTTTAATTAGTTTTCTCATTTTCGTATTCGTAATGTTAATAAAGTGTACAAAGTAAATATTAATATATTATAACATCAAATTATTTTATCTGATAATATAAACCAGATAATCGCCCAAAAAACGAAATCCGTATTTTTCGTATAAAGCGATTGCTTTGGAGTTATCTCTGTGAACTTCGAGTTTTATTTGTAAACCAGCTTGTTTTACGTGAGCGAGAGAGGCTTCCAACAATATTTTGCTGTAACCTTTTCCCTGGAAATTAGGACTGATTCCAAAATGATGCAAGTAAATTCGGCGGCTGTCATTCGTCATCCACGATGTTCCGATAATTTCGTTTCCGTTTGTCAGAACAAGAAATCGCCCGTTGTGATTCAAACTGTTTTCTATGGTTTGGGCATTGTCGCCGCGTGCCGCACCGCCCATGCCGGTTTGTTCCCAAATATTTTCTATCTGATTAAAATC
Organism: Draconibacterium orientale; assembly: GCA_020721645.1. Lineage (GTDB taxonomy): Bacteria > Bacteroidota > Bacteroidia > Bacteroidales > JAADGE01 > DYMH01. The sequence goes on along the minus strand of DYMH01000063.1, from coordinate 14,845 downwards.
GCCGGATTGATAATCGCGAATTTGTATCATTACATAACAATGGTTAATTATTAATTGTTAGTTGTTAATGAAGTAATCTTTTGGTTTTAATCAGAATAAGGACATCATGATATACAAATAAATTTGTCGTGTTCCTTACAATTTTTTTAAGTAAAATCTTTAGCCTTTTCAGTGTTTCACAAAACAAAATCAATTCCTAATTTAACATCAACAGATCAACACATTATATCACAATTACTTCTCGTTCCAAATCAAGCCCAAATTTCTCCGAAACTGTTTTCTGTACGTATTTTGAAAAATCGAGAATTTCGTTTCCTGTGGCATCTGCATAATTTACAATAACTAAACTTTGTTGTGCATGAATGCCCACGGCACCTTCGCGTTTGCCTTTGAGTTCGCACAGTTCGATGAGTTGTGCGGCGGCTAATTTAATTTTTCCGTCTTCGGCGGGATAATTGACCAATTCGGGAAATGCTTTACTCAGATCGGAAAATTTTTTGCCGCTGACTGTCGGATTTTTGAAGAAACTGCCGACATTGGGTAAAACTTCGGGCAGTGGTAATTTTGAATTTCGTATTTTGATAATTGCTTCACGAACCGCTTTAATATCAACATTAACAACGGTTTCTAATTCGTGTTTCAACGCACCGTATTCTAAGTTGAAAACAGGGTTTTTCGAGAGTTTAAAAATAACAGATGTTATGAGAAATTTGTCTTTTGCTTCTTTTTTAAAAATGCTGCTTCGGTAGGCGAATTGGCACTCAGCATTTGTAAATTTTTGCTCTTTTCCTGTTTTCATTTCAATAGCAAGTACCTCATGAATTGTGTCTTTTACCTCAACACCATACGCTCCGATATTTTGAATCGGTGCAGCACCTACTGTTCCGGGAATCAGAGAGAGGTTTTCGATGCCGCCGTAATTTTTCCCGACACAATAGGCTGTGAATTTGTCCCATTTTTCGCCTGCGGCAACTTTGAGAAACACGTCGGTGTCGGTTTCTTTGATTTTTTCGATGCCCGGGGTATCTAATTTTAAGACCACGCCTCGAAAATTTCGGGTAAACAACAAATTACTTCCTCCTCCGATAATCATCAGCGGAAGATTTTTGTATTTCGGGTGTTTTAGGAATCTTTTGAGTTCGGCTTCGTTGCGGCATTTAAAGAAGTAGTCGGCTTTAAAATCAACGGCAAAAGTATTGTACTGTTTCAATGAAACGTGTTCGAAAATAAACATAGAAGTGGTTATCAAATTTTGTGCGAAGTAAACAATTTTTTTTATTCTTCCGAAGCAAATTTTTCATCAGCTTGTATCGGTCGCGAATCCACTTCAACTTTAAATATAAAATATTCGTGTTCGTCGTCGATCGGTAGGAAAAAATAGTTTAAAATGTTGCCTGTTTTTCGGGCAATGTCTATCAAACCCAAACCTGCCCCGCCCCGATTGGATAGCATTCCTTCTTTGAGTTGTCTTTTATACATTTCGCGTAACTCTTCGAGCGAAGCACTGTTCACTAAATCAATAGCTTGCGATAATTTTGGAACTTCAGATTTGAAAATTTTGTTGGCAGTGTAAATATAGTATGTGTCGTCTTTTCTGCCCAACAGAAACATGCCTTTTCCAAATTTCACTTCCGTGAATAATTCGGTCGAATGTTTGGTCATGTTTTGGAGAATTTCGACCACCGAATGATGCAAACGACGTTTCAAAGTCTTGGATTCGTTGTGAAAATCCGTTTCGTCTTCGGTAAGTGCCGTAAACATTTTAGTGATTTTGTGGTTAAATTTACCAACATAAACCAAAATAATGCCTTGGTCTTCCAAATCATCGTATAGTCCTAAGACTGCCGTAATAAAGTTTACATCTATCTCCTTCATAATCTGTTTTTTATTCTGATATTTTATTCATTACAAATCATCAGAATTTTCACTTTTTGATTTTTTAATACCTACAACCACACTGCTCCACATTGTGGCTTTCCACAATCCTTTATCGTTACGTTTCATTGTAAACGGGCGTTTACTGTCGGCACCGGAACAAGCAACAAATACTTTGTACGTACCTTCGTTTTTATCGCCGCTGTATGCATTGCCCGAAAATTCGTATTCGTATGGCAATTTTACTTCGTATCCGTTGTCGGGGCTCGAACCTTTGATGTACGAATTGGGAATATTTTTGTTATGTGCCATTTGTTTTTTTATCAAATCCTCATCTTGTTTAAATAATGCGAAGCCATTGTATGTGTCGCCTTCACGCAGTGTATTTTTATCAACCGAAACCACCAAACATTGTAATCCGAACTCCGGATTATCAACATAAATTTTTAAAGCTAACAGAAATACTGCGGCTCCGCCTTCGGCAGTTGTCGAAAGATTATTGCGAAGTGTAACAAATTCTTCAATTGTCGCAGGAATTTTATCAACAGAAATTGTTTGCGATTTTACTGAAATTATTGAAAAAACAAAAAATACAAATACGAGAACAAGGTTTTTCATTTTATCCATTTTAGCTTATTTAATTTTATAAAATTAGTATAAATAAAACATTCTTGCAAATTTCCTTTTATTTGAATTAAAAAATTCAAAACTTTGGTGCATAATGATATTTATCTTTTAATCTATAATTTTAATTTCTAATATCTTAAAAAATGAAAAGAAAAATCAATATTTTTTTGCCGGCTTTGCTTGTTTTCGTAACAACAACGGCATTTTCGCAACAACAATTTAAACAAATTACGGTCGATGATTTGTGGGTGAATTGGTCGTTTTGGCCCAATTCGGTCGATGGTTTGCGTTCGATGAACGATGGCATTCATTACACAACACTCGACCGCGATGGGCAAATCGTGCAATTCAGTTACGAAACAGGAAAATCGGTTAAAACTGTTCTCAATACAGCCGACCTTAAAATAGGGGGTGTTGATGAATACAAATTTAACGCCGATGAATCTAAAATGCTTCTGCAAACGGCAGTTTCGCCCATTTATCGCCGCTCGTTTACCGCCGAATATTATATTTATGAATTGAAAAACAGAAAATTAACAAAACTTTCAGAAAACGGAAAACAGCAAGTAGCTTCTTTTTCGCCCGATGGAACAAAAGTAGCTTTCGTTCGGTCGAATAATTTGTTTTTCAAAGATTTGAGTACCAACAATGAAACGCAAATTACAAACGACGGAAAATTCAACGAAATCATAAACGGCGTTCCCGATTGGGTTTACGAAGAAGAATTTGAATTTAATCAGGCTTATTCATGGTCTCCGGACAGTAAAAAGCTGGCTTTCATAAAATTCGATGAATCGAACGTGAAAACTTTCGATATGATATATTTTGCAGGACAAGCTCCTCGCAAAAAAGATTATGCCTTGTATCCTTTCGATTACACATTCAAATATCCAAAAGCCGGAGAAGCAAATTCCCTTGTGTCGGTTAATGTTTACGATTTAAGTTCAACTAAAACTAAAACAATGGATATTGGTGCGGAAATCGATATTTATATTCCGAGAATTCGTTGGACAAAATCGCCCGACAAATTATCGATTTTCAGATTGAATCGACTGCAAAACAAATTCGATTTGCTTTTTGCCGACCCAAATTCCGGTATTTCGACTGTTATTTTTTCCGAAACCAACAAATATTATATCGACGAAACAGATTTCGATAATTTGCAATTTCTGCCCGATGGAAAATCATTTGTTATGACAAGCGAACGCGATGGTTATCGCCATTTATTTTTGCATGATTTGAACGGAAAACAAACAGCATTGCTCACTCCGGGAAACTATGATTTGACTCAATATATCGGTTTCGATGAAGCAAAGAAGATATTTTATTATCAGTCAGCCGAAGAATCGCCAAGCGAAAGAGCAATTTACAGTGTGGATATAAACGGAACGAAAAAAGTAAAAATTTCGACACAAAAAGGAACCAACGATGCCGAGTTCAGTTCGAATTTTAAATATTATATCAATACTTTTTCCAATTCCCAAACACCGCCGTACATTACACTGCACGATTCAAAAGGCAAGATTATCAGAGTTTTGGAAGATAATGCGGCATTAAAAAATTCGGTTGCCGAATACGGCGGAGCGAATAAAGAATTTTTCTCGTTTAAAACATCTGAAAATGTTGAATTGAACGGCTGGATGATAAAACCGACGAATTTTGATGCAACAAAAAAATATCCTGTTATTGTAACACAATACAGCGGACCGGGTTCGCAGGAAGTTCTCAATTCATGGTCTTTCGGCTGGGACGAATTACTGGCTCAAAAAGGAATTATCGTTGTTTGTGTCGATTCCAGAGGAACAGGAGCACGCGGCGAAGAGTTTAAAAAAATAACTTATTTGCAGATGGGAAAATACGAAACCATCGATTTGGGCGAAACAGCTAAATATTTGCAAACACAAAATTATGTTGATGCTGCGAAAATAGGCATTTGGGGCTGGAGTTACGGCGGATTTATGACTTCGTTGTGTATGACAAAAAATGCCGATTTATATTCTGCCGGAATTGCAGTGGCTCCGGTAACAAATTGGCGTTATTATGATAACATTTACACCGAGCGTTTTATGCGAACTCCGCAGGAAAATCCCGGAGGTTACGACGGCAATTCGCCCATTAATTTTGCCAAATTGATGAAAGGAAATTTCATGCTCATTCACGGAACTGCCGACGACAACGTGCATTGGCAAAATTCTGCCGAATTTTCGGAAGCTCTCGTGCAGGCAAACGTAGCTTTTTCTCAATTTTTCTTTACCAACAGAAATCACAGCATTTACGGCGGAAATACTCGTAAATACTTGTATGAAATGATGTTGAAGTTTTGGGAAAAGAATTTGTTAAACTAATATCGAAATTTAAAATTTGAGAATGCGGAAATAAATCAATTTTCACATTCTCTCTTTTATTTTCAAAAAAAGATAATACCTTTGCGACCGTAATATTTGCCCGGATGGCGGAATTGGCAGACGCGCATGATTCAGGGTCATGTGTCCTTACGGATGTGCAGGTTCGACCCCTGTTCCGGGTACGCAAAAAAAAGCAGCTTTAACAGGCTGCTTTTTTATTTTTCGCTAAATTGTTCGGATTATTCAACGATTATTTTCCCGCTCTGCGGTTCTTTTGCATCATCGGTCGTAAAAAAATAAATTCCCTTTTTTTGAGCCGACATATCTACACGGATTTCGTTTAGATTTTCGCTTAAATTAACATTTTTCGAATCAATTAATTGTCCACAGGAATTATAAATTTTTAATACAGTATTTTTCTTCGAATAATTTGTCAAATTAAGTTTAAAAATTCCTTTGTTAGGATTTGGCACAATTTGCACCTTACTATTTGCGACAATGACTTCCGAAGCCGCCACTCCGTCCCAGCCGGCAATTCTTGCGAGCAAGTACCAAAAAGCTCTTCCTTTGAGTATGCAATTCATTTTCGATTCGGTATTATCATCCGAATGAGCACACTCCAAACAAAGAGGAGTTTCAACAGCCAAAGCACTTGTTTGGTTGTTCGTTAACCAATTAACAGTCCAATACTCTCCTGCCCACGGATTTCCGCTGCCGGAATTATCGTATTGCGTATTATCCAAGGCTAATAATTCCATATAATTTACCGCAGCATCAGGGTCGTAGCTTTCGATATCAGCAAAATCGAAAAGAATTTTGTGGTTTGAGATGCAATAGTTTCTTATCAAAGTATTCATTTGATTCAATGTGCCTTCTGTTCCGGAGCCATCCAAATGCCCGGTCATGTAAACAAATTTGATGTTCGGATTATCGGTTTCCAAGGTATTCATTGCGTTGAGGTAGGCATTGATTCCTTCTTCGGTGTTATCGCTGCAACCGCCGCACCACGACCAAATAATAACATTTCGGTCGAAATCCGGATTTGCGATAAGATTAAGAGTTGCGTCTCGCCATGCAAGGTCGCCGGTGTGCCCTAAATCATCGGCTTCGGGGATTCCGTAATCGTTCAGAAAAATACCTTGTTGAAAACCGTAACCGGATTTTTCAAAGGAGAAATCAGCCGGATATGCCTCCGCCAAGGCATCAATTCCCGACACAAGCTGGCTTCCGTGCGAGGTGTGTTGATACGAAATGAGCAAAGTCGATTTTGCAGTTTCAATCCATTGCTGAGGAATGTCGGCAATTTTGGTGCACGTGTGGTCGATTATAATCTGAGATTGCCCCTTAAAAAAACCGAACACAAAAAAGAAAAAAAGAATGGAATAATGTTTTTTCATAAAATTTGTTTTTAGGAAGGATTTTGAAAATTTGTTTTTGTCTTAAAGATATTTAGACCGGCTGAACTCCAAAAAAGTTGTACCTTAAATCCACAAGTTCCGGCAATTTTCCAAGAATTATTAGGAAAAATGGTGACGACAATCTCGACCTTATGTTGCCTTCCAATATACATAAAAACGATGGATTCGGAGATTTTTACCCGCTCGGATTCAGCCCAACCGGTATTTCAATTGCTGCCGACTTCAATAACGATGGACGGATTGACATTTTCTCTTCCAACAACATCTCGAACAAAATTTGGCTCAACAATCCACTTGCTTTTACGGTCGATGATATTGTTCCTTCTGACTATTCCATTAACGTTTCAACGGCACGCAGCATTTATGTTACCTTTAACGATTTTCCGGACCCTACAAGTTTTAACCCAACTTCATTCACATTAATAAACAGTAACAATGTTCAGGTGAGTGGATATTTTGAATTCAACGATTTCCAAGTCAGTTTTACACCCTTCGAACCGCTGGAAAGCAACATGGAATACACGATAACGCTAACTTACGAACTAAAATCACTTGCAGGTATTTCCTTGACCACATCAACGACTTCGACATTTACAACGGAAACTGTCCAAATTCCCGTAATCGGAACTCTCAGCAGCCCAACTATTTGTGCCGGCGAAACGGCATATTTTGGAATCGCTCCGACTAATGGAACTCCCTACGGCTCAGTTTCGTTTCAATGGCAGGTTGATGAAGGTTTGGGAGCAGGTTTTGTTGATATTTTTAACAATGAAATATATAAAATTACACCCGATTTTCAGGAAGGTATTCCTGCAAGCTCACTTGAAATTCAAAACGCATCACATTTGTTAAATGGGTTTCAATTCCAATGTATTGTATCGAACGAAGCCGGCTCGGAAACCACAGACCCGGCAACATTAACAGTACTCGGACAAAAAGCCGATGCAGGTGATGATGTCAGTGTGTTTACAACAATAATTCCCATTCAGGCAGTTACAGCTCAGCTCAATGCCGAAACCTTAATTTCGGAAGTTACCGGAGTCTGGACTTGTTCCAATATCAATGTAACATTAACAAATTCGACAGCAAACATTACAACAGCAAACAATATCAGCGAAGGAGCTACTATATTTTATTGGACAGTTACCGGGGGAGGCTGCGAAAGTTCCGACCAAGTTATCGTTTATTCCGGAGCATCTATAATTACAACGGGAACCTTGACCAATTGGAACGACCCTGCAAGCTGGTTTCCTCCTGCTATCCCCGGACCAAACGACTCGATTACTGTTTTCAATACCAATTTAGATTTACGCGGAATTAATGCCGTTTGCGGCGAATTGTATATCGGCTCCGGTTCCAATGTTATTGTTGCCGATAACGGAAAAGGAAACGGAATTTCAACTCCTGTATCTTCAACATCGAGCCTGCCTGAGTTTCAACGCGGTTGGAATTATATCGGCAATCCATATCCCTGCACAGTTAATTTTAATTTATTGACCTTAACGGATATTCACCCCGTGAAATATACGTATAACCAATCGACAAATAATTTCGATGTTTATATGCAAAACGGCGTTTCTACCAACGGAGCCGGACCCTATCTGGGTTTGGGCGAATGTTTCATTACAAAAGCCTTTGAAAATGTCGCAACTGCAAATTTCGATTTCAAAGAATCGGCTCGCCTCCATTTTTTCGATGCCCTAAAATCATCGGAACCTAAATCGGGCATACTCGAACTGAAAATCACGAATGCCTTGGGAACTCAAAACGATTTTGCATCAGTTGCCTTCAATCCTGCCGCTACCGGTAATTTCGACGAATCTTTCGATGCTTGGGAATTGTATCCTGCCTACATGTCCTCGATGAGTTTATACACCTTATCAACCGACAGCAAACAATTGGCAATTAACACAATACCAGAACCAAGCAGCTCGATAACAGAAGTAACCATGGGCTTTAAAAAGGTAAACATTGGAAATTACACCATTTCGGTAACTCAAAATACGCTCAACACTGCGGTGGGTGTGTCTTTACGCGACAATGGCACAAATCCTGTAACACTTATCGACCTGCGAACGACTCCCACTTATACATTCAACGAATTGTCCGGAAGCCCCGAACAACGTTTTACTTTGATTTTTGATGGTTCGAGCTCTGTTTCTGACATTTCAAGCGATATTTCGATTTTTGGCGGCAAGCAATCGATACAAATCCTTTCAGATAAAATTATGAATGCAGTTTCAATAGAAATTATTGATATCAGCGGTCGTACTGTATATTCGGGATTTGTAAACGGAAACAATCAAACAATTCCCGTTTCCGCTGCGGAAGGCATCTATTTGGTGAAGCTTACAGATAACGAACAAATCAAAACAACAAAAGTTTATATCACAAAATAAGACAAGAAAAGCTCTTATCGCAATTACATATTGATATTAAAAAAGAAAAGGAGTCTGATTTTCAGACTCCTTTTTTTCGTACTAATAAAAAAAGCTGCCGCAAAAAAATTACGACAGCTTTACACCAATCACCACAAATCATTTATTGTATTACTATTTTTTGAATAATCGTTTTCTTTGAAATTTCATTTGTTAGTTCGAGCAAGTATATTCCTGATTTTAAGTTGTTTCTGTTTAAAATGTACTTTGAATTTGATTCAAAAATATCAGTTTTAACGCTTCGCCCCGAAATATCTTTTAAACTGACAATAAACCGAGCATTTTCAGAATCATTAATTTCGATAACTGCATAATCGTTCATCGGATTTGGATAAAATTTGAGCGAAGTTTCAGATGGTGTTTCAACATTAACATATTGCGTAACCGGAATATGCCAATCACCTTGATTGCTCCATGTACTTCCATAATGCAATACAAAGTTAATATTGTTTACATTCTGAGCAGGATTATTGAACGGACCCAAATTTATCAACCAAGCCGAACCGCTTTGTGTAAAAGGTGATTCTACAGCTTTGTTATCAGACCAAATCGTTGTTCCTTCCGGATAATATACCCCATTGGGCAACACCCAATTCGATGATGAACCAACACCCCAATGAAGTCGCGATGCGACTGTCATACTTGTATCGTTATTTACAACAATTGTAATCACATCGTTGGTTGTGGGGTATTGAGGATACCAACTCACACCATTGGGTTAAGTCCCTAAAACATTAATTGTTATATGATATGTACTCAAACTGTACAATCCGTTGCTGTCTTTTACCTTAAAATCAAACGATGTATAAGGAATGCCGGTTTCATCGCTGATTGGAGTGTAAGTTAATAATTCAGGGTCGAGATAATCTATGTTGATTTCGGCTGCTGCACCATTGTAATTCAGAGTTCCTTTTTCGGGCAGGCTTAACAAGGAAATACCGGCAAACGAAGCACTGTTTGGGCTCGAAAAACTAAAATTCGAGTTACCGAAAGTAAATGTTTCGTTTTTATTGATATTCACCGAAGCATTGCCGCTCGTAGGATTTGGACTTGTTACGACAACTGTCATGGTATAAGTAGCCAAACTCAATACGCCGTTACTGTCTTTTACTCTGAAAGTGAACGATGAATACGGATTTCCTGTTTCACCGATAACCGGTTTGAAAACAAGATACGAAACATCTGCACACAAACTTCCGTCAGTTACGTCGATATTTGAATATTCAAGATCTCCGGCTGTTTCCGCTGCAACAATTTCAATTCCGGCAAAAGTTGCACCGATTCCGCTGTTGAAATAAAAATCAGCCTGACTGAACGAATAATTTTGGTTCACAAGCATTGAAACAGTTTTGTTTGCACCAACCGGTTCATCGCCCGGGTCGTTATTTATGGTGATATGATAATCAGCACCATTGTTACTGTCCCATTCATCACCATCGTGAATAACAAAAGCAACAGAATTTACAACTTGCCCTGCATCGGTAAACGGACCGAGAACGACGGTAAAATTCCCGTCCGAATCAGGATCGGTAAACGGTGTTTCAACTGCCGTTCCAACAACGACTGTATTTAGAGGACGATAACTTGCTATTGGCGTAATCCAAGTTGAACCTGAATAATTTACCCCCCAATGCAATTTCGTTGCAGCTGTAGCATAGGAACAAGAGATTGTAATATATTCGAGCCAATTGGGCTCTTCAGGTGCCCACGAAACACTGCCGGGATTTGGACCTCCGCCCGAACCGTCGCCTACCCAAACATGTTGAATATCCGATTTTGCTGTATTTCCTTGTCCATCAACAGCTTCTACATAATAATCGATAAGGACACTCTCCTGCCCTGCTATGACGGCAGAATATTGATCGGCTTTGTAAGTAGGCACCGGATTCGTAATTGATGCTTGTACGGTTGCATTCATCGTCAATTCTTGCCAAGTGCCAACACCGGTGCCGCCGGCATAAGTTTCATTAATTGTTGTGGCTAAATCATTTACTCCGTCTGTATCTATTCGATATTTCAATTTAACAGATGTTAGATTGTGATAGTCGAAAACAGAAGTCCACACCGTAAAATCCTTTGGCATTACTGTTGTTCCCCATTCAATAGCTCCGGGATTGTATGGCTCTCGTTGAGGAATATAAATTGTGGGCGGTGTTAAATCGGCTCCGGAAGTTACAACATTCAAAGCCTGTGCAACTGCCAAATTGCAGGCACGAGCCGGGTGCGAATCCCACATTTCTGTTCCGTCCCAATACCAATAGCAACTTGTTTGAGAATTGAGATAATAATGCCACGCCTGTGTTGTGTAAGCACTCGCCGGATTGATTTGTTCTGCCGTTTGCACGATATTTTTTGCTGCAGTAACAATACCCCAACTGTTGCGGTCGGGACTGTAATTTGGCGTTGTTCCCAGATATGTTCCCGGGTCGCCGTTCCATTTTTTAAATTCCGGGTCGCCCGAATCAGCCCCCACCCAGCTTCCGTCCTGCACGTGAATGACATCATCGGTTGCCGGAGGAAACATATCAACATAATCTTGAACTGTTGTACAAACAAAACGCGTTGGATTTGCCTGTAACCAATCGACAAATCCTTGAAAATTTCCGCCGTAATAACCTTCCGAACCGCCTCCATAGTTGTCGCCATCGTGATGTAAAATAATCAACATCGGATGATCCGAATCGGTATTATAACTTTCCATTTGGCTCATCACTGTTTCGTAGTTCAATGCTCCAAATCCGCCGCGTCCGTCTTCGTTTCCTAAATAGCGAGACGTAGGCACGGCAATCATTTTTTTTATTTCGCCGGTCGCCGGGTTCACATATTGCACATAATGAGGTTGATGCCCCCATTGCATCGATGTTGCCATCGGCATCCACAAACCGTTGAGTGATTTCCAATCGTCGGGATTTGGATTGATAATATCAGCTTTATTCGGTCGCAAAACACCTGACGCATCGCCTGTTGGGCAGCCGTCCGCAGCACGATCGAAATTAAAATTATCGACCATCACCCATTGCAAACCTTCGTCTTTCAGAGCAGGTATCATGCGTTCGGAGAATGCGTTTTCGGGCGGAAAGATCCCTTTGGAATAGGTGTATGCCGGAAAATTTGTTGCAAACAGCTGTTTGTGTTCCTGAATTTGTTTTCGGATGTCCGAATTTTCTATCAAACCCATCAACGGGTGGTGATAACCAAATGAAACTAAATCCAAACGCGGATTGTTCAACGATGTTTTTTGTCCTGTAATATAAGTCCAACTATTTTTCCATGTGTTAAAACTACCGTTGCAGGCACCGACAGCAGCCAAATTGTTTAGATTTTCGACCAACGAACCCGATAAACTGACTTGTGCTCCCAGATGCGGCAAATTTGCCGTAATTCCTTTTTGAACGGCATCTTTGGGCCAACTTGTATAAGGACCAACTCTTTGATTGAAAATATCATAAATATTGTAGGAATAAGCTCCGCTGTTTGCCGTGGTATTGATGTTTTCATACGGCATATAAATTGGCTGGTGCATGTGCCAGTGGAAGGCAATGTAAATGGGTGGATTGGTTTTTGTTTTGTCTTGTTGTGCTTTTGTGTTAATAAACGCAAAACTTAAAACAATCAAACTGAAAATTAGTCGATATTTTGGCATGGATTTGAGGATTAAATTATTTTGAATTACTGAATTGAAATTATGCAGCTAATAAATTGATTTTCAAAAAATTTTATGTTTGTAAATATAATACGGAAATCAGCCAAAAACAATGATTCTACGAAATAAATCATCGCAAACGTTACCGCAAACGATTATTTCTCGCAAAAAAAAGGTCGAATAAATCGACCTTTTAATGTTTATTTATTTTGATATTAAATTACAGAAGGAGGTGTTATTAATTTTTCAACATCGGCATCGAAAAGATACATTCCGGATTTTTCATTTCCCAAAAGATTTAATTTATCCAATACGGAACGGAACAGAGATTCTTCCTCAATTTGTTCGGTAACATACCATTGCAGGAAATTTTGAGTTGTAAAATCGCGTTCTTCCATGCACACGGCAACCAAATTATTAATCGATTCGGTTATCATTTCTTCGTGTTCCATTATTTGCACAAATAATGATTTTACCGATTCATAATTATTTTCAGGTTTGTTGCACGAAGGCACGGTAGCATGCGAACCTCGGTCGTTTACATAATGCACAAATTTGAGCATGTGTATTCGTTCTTCTTCGGCATGATTGTACAAAAAATTCGATGTTCCCGGCATTCCGTTTGCTTCCGCCCATGATGCCATTGCCAAATAGAGTTGCGATGAAAATAATTCTTTCTCTATTTGACTGTTTATCGCTTTTAAAACTTTTTCCTTTAACATAATTTTAATTATCAATTATCCATTGTCAATTATCAATTATTTATAACGTGCTTGAAGATTTTTGTTGAGTTCTTCCAAGAAATCTTCGGTTGTCAGATAATGTTCTTCTTTCAAATCATTTTCGTGAACCAAGAGAGCCAAATCTTTGGTCATTTTGCCGGCTTGTACGGTGTCGATACAAACTTCTTCCAAGGTTTTGGCAAATTTGATGAGTTCGTCGTTGCCGTCGAATATTCCGCGATATTCCAAGCCTCGTGTCCAAGCAAAAATGGAAGCTATTGGATTGGTTGATGTTTTTTTGCCTTGTTGGTGCATTCTGAAATGGCGAGTTACAGTTCCGTGTGCGGCTTCGGCTTCAACGGTTTTGCCATCGGGTGTAATCAGAACAGAAGTCATCAAACCAAGCGAACCAAATCCTTGTGCCAAAGTGTCCGACTGCACATCGCCATCATAGTTTTTGCAAGCCCAAATAAAACCGCCGTTCCATTTCAATGCTGCGGCTACCATATCGTCTATTAAACGATGTTCGTAGATAATGCCGGCTGCTTCGAAGTCTTTTATGTAATTTTTTTCGTAAATATCGGCAAAAATATCTTTAAACCGACCGTCGTATTTTTTAAGAATCGTATTTTTTGTTGATAAGTAGAGAGGCCATTTTTTTGCCAAAGCCATTTTGAAGCACGAATGAGCAAAACCCGAAATCGATTCATCGGTATTATACATCGCCATTGCAACGCCGTCGCTTTCGAAATTGAAAACGTTGTACGATTGAGCTGCACTGCCGTCTTCGGGTGTAAAAGTAATTGTGAGTTTGCCTTTTCCTTTTGTAACAAAATCGGTAGCTTTATATTGGTCGCCAAAAGCATGACGTCCGATAACAATTGGCTGTGTCCACCCCGGTACCAAACGCGGAATGTTATTCATAACAATTGGTTCGCGGAAAACGGTTCCGCCCAAAATATTACGGATTGTTCCGTTGGGCGATTTCCACATTTCATTTAATCCAAATTCTTCAACACGAGCTTCATCGGGCGTAATGGTTGCACATTTTATACCAACGCCATATTGTTGAATGGCTTTGGCTGAATCAATGGTAATTTGGTCATTGGTTTCGTCGCGTTTTTCGATTCCTAAATCGAAATATTTGATGTCGATATCCAAATAAGGTAAAATTAATTTTTCTTTGATGTGTTTCCAAATCACACGTGTCATTTCATCACCGTCTAATTCGACTACCGGATTTTTTACTTTAATTTTTTGCATTTTTTAAAAATATTAATTGTTTGACAGATATTATTGACAAATTTAACTATTTATAACGATTGCAAATGTAGATAAACCGAAACAAAAAAAAAAATGTTATGCAGTGTCAAAATAACCTAAATTCCGTTAATCATTTTTTTTCTCGCAAAGGCGCTAAGTCGCAAAGAAACCTATTCACCTGATTTATTTTTAAATCTTAGCGTCTCTGCGACTTTGCGAGAGACTTGCGGATTTAAGGTATCATAAAAAATGAACGGCTGAAGCTGAATGACGTTTTAATTTACACCAGCTTAAAAGCCGGAGATAGTCATTTTTGTAATTTGTTAATTTTCAATTATTTATTATAAAAAATTGAATCACAATATCCGGGAATAGGATTAATATAAATTTATGTTAAAGTCCTTATATTCTGTACAATAACTTTATACTTTTCACTTTTCACTTCTTAGGCTGAACTCATATTTTTATGGTATCTTCATTTGCAATTATCGTTTTTCTTTCTATTTTTGGCTGA
>DYMH01000062.1 GCA_020721645.1 Draconibacterium orientale | reverse complement strand
CACATAAATTTGAATTGGTCGCAAATTGTATTGATTAAGTAAATAAGTCTATAAACTTATTCGTTTGGGAGTTATATGGAAAAGATTATCACAACTCATTCACAAACGAAATGGTAATAGGCACTTATTATATACCAAGAAAACCTCGCCGGGCAATTGTATCTGAAACTTTTTAAAAACAAAAAACGGCATAAATATTCCATTCCCAAACGTTCAAGAATTTATTAAGCTAAAAAAACTGATTATAAATTAGATAAGAGTTATTCGATTTATTTTTCTCGTCAATGTATCCAAATTTCACGGTATGATTACCGGTTATTCAATAGGATTAGTTACCCGTGCTTCTTCGATTTTATATTTCTGTCCTTTCATTTTTTCGCTGCGAATCAAAGGCATTAAGCCTGCGATTTTGATTTTCTTAACAGCTGCAAACGACATATAATCCATAATTTCTATTAAACCGACATCATTTTTTTCAAGATTTCCTTTTTTCGACAGAAAACCGACAATATCCATTTTGCTTAATTTGTTTTTCTTCCCGCCACTGATATACAATGTTTTCCATTCGGAGGCTTGAGGCAGCGACCGGTTTTCGGGAATCTTAAATTCTTGTGGGCGGATATCCAAATAGAAAGGTCTCTCCTCGCCCTGCGACATCAATAAATAGGCTGTTCCTTGGGCGTTCATACGTGCCGTTCGACCATTGCGATGCACAAAGTCTTTGAGATTCAGAGGCATTTCAAAATGTATCACATTTTTTACCGCCGGAATATCCAAACCGCGTGCTGCCAAATCGGAAGAAACTAAAAAAGTGGTGGTTCCGTTTCGGAAGGCAACCAAAGTTTTTTCGCGGTCGATTTGTTCCATTTTGCCATGGAAAAAAGCGGCATCAAGACCTAAATTTTGCAGTCGTGCACACAATTGTTCGGTTGTTTCGCGAAGATTGCAAAATATTAAAGTCGATTCATTACCCAAATAACAGAGTAGTTGTATCAAATCTTCGGTTTTATCTTTCGAACGGGTTATAATGGTTTTCAGAACCAAACCATCGGTAGTTTTTTCTTCGGTTTGATTAAAATCTAAGACTTTCGGATTCTGCATGCCCACAAATTCAGGAATTTTAATATTCGAAGTTGCCGAAACTAAAATACGTTTTTCAATTTTCGGCAAGTGTTCGATTATAAAAGTCATCTCTTCTTCAAAACCCATAGACAGGGATTTATCAAACTCATCGAGAACCAGAATTTTTGTCTCTTTCAGCTCGATACTTTCACGTAAAATATGGTCTTTTATTCTGCCAGGTGTGCCGATAAGCAAGGCAGGCGATTCGGTTAATGACCGAATTTCGATTTGAGTGGAATGCCCTCCGTAACAATTTGTGAGCTTGAATCCTGTTGCCATTTTACGCCATACTTGTTCGATTTGTATTGCCAATTCGCGTGAAGGCGTGAGAATGAGACATTGTATATTTTTATCGCTGCTGTTGAGTTTATCTATAATCGGCAACAAAAAAGCCAGGGTTTTTCCGGAACCTGTCGGTGCTGATAATATGACACTGTTTTTTTCTGATATGTTTTGATATGCAGCAATTTGCATTGCATTTATGTTCTCGATGCCCAGACTATCGAGTATTTTTTGAGATATTTCAACTGATTTCATTCTGCAAATGTAATGTTTTTTTATTTGTCGAAATGTAAATCTCTATGCGGAAAAGGCAAATGTTTTTAGCAAATTTATCAAACTAAAATAATCGTTATTTACCCTTCTTCTGATAAAAAACACCTCTTTCCAAACTCACTCTTTCAATTTTTTTATCGGCTTCCAAAACATCGAGGTATTTATTAATTTCGTTGATATGTAAACCTAATATTTGAGAGAGGTCGTCGAGGGTGCAGGGTCTTCTTGCAATGGTTTCGATAATTGCGGTTTCAGTATCATTTCTGTAAGATTGTATCTTTTTTCTTTCGGGCGAAGCTGCAATGATTTCAACAATATCTAATTTCCAAAAATCTACGATTTTCTGTAATTCTTCTCTTGCGGCACCTCTCAAATCGGGCTCTGTTCCCGGGCGGTCTAAGGTGTTTAACTGAACGGAATCGGGTTTTATTTTCAAAATGAGCTTTTTAAATTCGTTCAATTCTTCTTCGCTGTCGTTGTAGTTGGGCAAGATAAATATTTCGAGCCACATTTTTCCTTTAAATTCATTTCTGAAATCTATTAAACCTTCGATGTAATCCTTGAAGACTAAATCTTTGGCAGGACGGTTGATTTTTCGAAAAACATGTTCGCTTGCCGCATCGAGCGACGGAAGAACAACATCGGCATTTACAATGGCATTTCTCACATTTCTGTCGTAAAACAGCGTTCCGTTTGTTAATACCGCAATCGGTATATCGGGTTTTATTTTTTTTATAAATTGAAAAATGTCACCAATGCGACTGTTCAGTGTAGGCTCGCCGGAACCCGAAAAAGTAATGTAATCGGGCTTGGGATTGGTGTCGAAATAACGAGTTAGTTCTTCTTTTATTTTATCGGCACGAATGTATTCGTTGCGGTCGAGGGTCAGTTTTGTGGTTTTACCTACTTCACAATAAACACAATCCAGTGTGCAAACTTTCTTAGGTACCAAATCCACACCTAACGACATTCCCAGTCGTCTGGAAGGGACAGGTCCAAACAGATATTTAAACATTATTCGGTATTATTTGTTGATATTCAATAAAATTTTGACTTAAATAATTTTTTCATTGGTAAAGATACAAAATTTGTTTTTGCTATACTTTACTGTTCGGTGAAATTATTGTTCTGTCTCCCTTGAGTGTGAGGATATTGATTGATAAGATGATAACCGTAAAAAATACAGTCCAAATTAAGATACTGTTATTAAAATTCAAAATTCTCAATTCGCTCGGAATACTTAATGCCAGAAGTATTGTAATTAAGCCGCGCGGGGCAATCAAGCCGAGAGGACGCAGCGGTTCTTTGAAGGCAATTTTTAGAAATAAATATCGTGAAACAAAAATGATAATCGAAATAGCCAAGGCAATCATTATTGATTTTTCATCTGCCAAATCGACTATCTTCACGGAATATCCGAAGATTATAAAAAAGAAAATTTTGAAAATAAATGTAAGTTCTATGACTATCTTTTTGAAAAATGGCAATTCTGTTTTTAAACTTTCGTTTTGAAGATATTTATCAATAAAATGGATTCTTCCTTTTATTATTAAATCGGAATTATTTAAAAATAAGCCGAAAACTAAAATGAAAATCAATGGCGATAAATGAAAGAATTTTGCTGTTGTGTAAATTATAAAAACAAAAGCCAAAATCGGTAAAAATTTAATATGATGACTGATACGACTAATGAGGAAACTCATGAAAAAAGTTAAAATGACAGAAAATATCACAATAATTATGAGCTCGAAACTTAAAAATAAAAACGACTGAATGGTAAGTACCGAATTTAAGAGGATAAAATTGAAAACAATAATTCCGAAAACATCGGACAACGAACTTTCATAAACCACAAAATCCTTATGATGTTTTCTTAAACTTGCAACACTCGGAATGGCAATTGCACTGCTGATAACAGCTAAAGGAACGGCATTGACAATGGAAATGTAAAAACTTTGATGATAGTAATAGTAATACAATAATGCGATAGAAAAAGATGAAATAAATATCAGCACTATTGCTGCAATAGATGATTTAACGATAATGGGTATTTTTTCTTTATTCAATTCCAAATCCAAACCGCCTTCAAGAACGATTAATATTAATGTAATAGTTCCCAATATAGGAATCATTTCGGTGATATAGGGAAGCGAAAAATCGGTTCTGTCAGCAAAAAAGCGGAAAGCCAATCCAATCAAAATTAAAAACAAGACACTCGGAATTTTGATTTTATTGCTGATATAATCCAATAAATATGTTACTATAACAATAATACTGAATATTAATATGAAGATATTGCTGTCCATGTGTAATTGTTTTAATTTTCTAAAATATGTTTTGTTAATTTCTCTGCTTACAAAAATGCTTTGGCATAAAACACAGCCAAAAGTGCAGCGATAACTGCTGAGATTATATATGGAATAACTTGAAGTAAGTTGTGTTTGATACGTGTATTTCGGAATTTAGCAAAAATGTGATTCAGTATAAGTTGCGTTTTGTTACTTAATTTTATCATTTATTGTGTAAATTGATTTTTTTTCGTACAATTGTTATTGTCTCATCGGAATTTTTTTTACTTTACAAACCTACTAATATATTGTAGAAATTACAAAAACACTCCTACCGCTAAGTAGCCGTATTTTTTAATGTTACAAATTTTCTTATAATTGATATTATTGTAAATCAAGATAAAATCATTAACTTTACATTAAAAAAAAAGAAATGGCAGAGCAAAAAAACAATCCACTGCACGGAATTACATTGGAAACCATTGTAAATCATTTGTTTGTTTCTTATGGCTGGGAAGAATTGGGTGCTCGAATCGATATCAATTGTTTCAACGAAAATCCGACAATTAAATCGAGTTTAACATTTTTGCGTAAAACTCCATGGGCACGAACAAAAGTCGAAAATTTGTATCTTTATACACTCCGAAAACAAAAACAGGCTGTCGAAAGAAATGAAGTATGGAACCCCGGAGAATAGTAAACCTGCTAAAACTATATAACTTTGATTGGTTGATTTTTTGATGTGCTGATATGCTGATTGCTTTTAATATCAAATAGATAAACAATTTGTAAAACGCAATTTATGACCGTGCTTAGTATAATTAGAGATAATAATTAATCAATAACAATTACCCTTAACAATTATCGTCATGTCTGAAAAAGAAAAATCGTTCAGCGAAAATGCAAAAGACTTCCTCGGAGCTTGGAAAAACGACCATGCCGAAAAAAACAAGGAAATTATGGAGCGTAAAAAACAACGCGATGCCGATGCCGAAAAAGAAAATCAGGAAATGAAAGCTCTCGCCCAAGAAATAAAAAAAGATTTGCAAGGCACGGCAAAAGATTTGTTGGAAACTTTTGAACGCGAATTTCAAGGCTTTGCAACGGCACTGAAAGAAGGTTCGGCTACCGTTGCTCAAAAATTGGAACTTGAAAAACGCTTTGGGCAATTGGAATTTTTTTTGAAAAAAGCAGGAACCGCCGGAGTAGCAAAATTTGAACAAATGAGTAAATCTTTTCAACAAAAAATTGCAAGTTTCGACGAAGATTCTAAAACTGAAAAAGATTCGATTAAATCGCTTGCAAATAAAGGATTAGACAAAGAAATTGAAAGTTACAAAGAAGAAACAGACAGCAATTTCGAAAAAATTAAAGGTTTGTTCGATGATAAATAAATCGAGCATAACAATTGATGAATTAGAATACTAAAAAATTAATCATTTTTTTTCACGGAAACCAATGTTTACAAAAGCAATCGTTCGCAAACCATGCAAAAACATTGTCGAGGGAATAACCACTGCTAATCTCGGAAAACCGAATTACGAGAAAGCCATTTATCAACATCAAAAATATATAGAAACCCTACACGGTATGTTGGGCGAAACTGTCGAATTAAAAACAGTTTTACACCTGAAAACCGGTGTTGTCTCCATAGAAAACAACAATATCGTGGTTTCGGGCAAATTTATTGACAAAGCAAATTTTCAAAATTTTAATAAAATCCGTGTCGATGTCGATGAGGCATATTCTGCAAATTGTATTTGGTTCAACGGGAAAGTAATTGTTCCTCGGGGTTTTCCGAAATCAAAACAGCGAATTGAAGCAACCGGCTACGAAACCATTGAATTGGATATGTCGGAATTTCAAAAACTCGATGGAGGTTTGAGTTGCTTGTCTTTGAGATTTTAAGAAATGTGAAAAACTATCGGATATAAGCATTTGTCAACTGACTCTATATTCAAATGCACGTATGCCCTTATATATATTTCTCATCGAAACGTGCGAAAAAAATATGAGGTAAAATTTTAAAAAATTGTTATGTTGTTTAAAAATAAAACAAAAGATGTTTATGATTTCGACAACAAAGAAGAAATCATTTTACGAGATTTTCTGGCATTGGAAAGAACTCGATTGGCGAATGAAAGAACATATTTTGCTTACATACGGACTTCCTTGTATTTAATTTTAGCCGGAATTGCTTTTTTAGAATTTGACAGTTTTCATTCGATAGTAGAAATTGCATATCTTTTGTTTTTTCTTAGTTTTCTATTGTTTACTTTTGGTTCGGTTAGATATTTTCGTTTAAATAAAAAAATAAAACGGTTTTATTCCAAAGAAAAACCAAGTTCAGAGGGTTGAGTAATAAAAAAAATCCGCACTTTTTTGCGAATTTTTTAGAGTTTTATTCTTCATAATCAAACTTATGGTTTCAATGAAAACCATTTGGAATTACGACAGGGAAATTATAATCGAATTTCAAAAATTTTGGTTTTCCGACAATAAAATTCATAAAATCGGCATAAGCCGGCGAAAAGTTCATACGGTCCAAATCGAAATAATCCATCGGTAAGGGGTGATTTTTAAGGCTTCCCATATCAATTGAAGTGGTATTAAATTCTTCCAACTCCTGATAAGACACCATTTTACTAAGAACCGGCATTTGTCCGTAATCTTCACGAATCAATAAATCAACCACTTTGTCGGCAAGTGTAGTTGTGAGGCGGCGGTCGTAGAGCCGACATTCCCCCGAGCGTGCATAATATCCCGATACTTGTGCCCGTGCCTGAATACCAAGTTTGTTTGATATTTCGGAAGCAATAATACCGCTGATACCTCCGAATTTTCGATGTCCATATTCATCGACTTCCGAGCCTGCAAAAACCATTTCCACCTGCCCGGTTTCATCATTGTACCAGCGAACACCTTCGGAAACGGCTATAACGAGCGATTTTTTCGATGAACTGAGGTAGGCTTCTTTTACGCGTTCGAAAAAGAAGTCTTTCCGTTCCTTTGTCATTTCCACTTCCGGAATCAACGACAATTCGGCACCACCGTAGAATGCCCCTCCGCTGAGCCAGCCGGCATCTCGCCCCATAATTTCGAGCACGATAATGCGAGAATGCGATTCGGCTGTTGTGCGTATTCGGGCGGCAAATTCCATGATGCCCTTCACTGCCGAAGGAAATCCCGGACACAAAACTGCTTCAATGTCTTTGCCCTTATAATTGTGTATGGTTCCGGTCCACAAATCGTTGTCAATCGTTTTTGGAAATCCGATTACCGGTATGCCTTCTGTTTCGTACAATCGCTTAGCGGCTCCGTTGGTATCATCGCCGCCTATTGTAACAAGTACATCGATTTTGTAACGTTTGAGATTGTTTAAAATTTCAGAAACTCTGTTCACGGGATTTTTTTCGGTCGGAAACGGGTTGGTACGACTCGAACGAAGAGCCGTACCTCCATAAAAGCCATCGAAAGATTGGTTGGTTAAGTCGAGAACGTCGCCGTTTCCCAGAAGTCCTTTCCATCCGTGCCGGATGCCATAGACTTGGTAGCCGAGAAATGATGCTCGATTTCGTATGGCTTCAATTCCTGAATTTATAGCCGGCGTATCGCCGCCTCCCGTTAATATTGCTAATGTTTTGCCTTGAAAAAGCTTATTATTTTGTTTCATTCATTATCAGATTTCAGGTATCTATTTTCCCTTTGAAAGGCTTATCTAAAACGTTTGCAATGTATTTATTTTTTTTTAATTATCAACCAATATTTATTAATTATACAATGCACTGCTGTAAATTGCGTTTTATAAATTATATAACTATTTGATATTAAAAATAATCAGCATATCAGCACATCAAAAAATCAACCAATCAAAGTATAATTTCCAATTTTTAAAAGAATATTTTTTTCGACAAAAAAAACGATTTTCATTTGCAGAAAATCGTTTTCATAATTGCTTTTTAGTTGATATTTTTAGCTTATCGAGTTCCTGTTAATGAAATTTCTCATTTTTTGCTGTTTCGTTGATTCTCGGAACTGTATCCAAGTAATTGTTGAGCGGATTTTCGGGACTTGTTTTCATTGATTTTAACCAATCAATAAGCGGTTGTCGGTACAAAATCGACGATTGATAAGGTTTGGTATCATATTTTTTAAAATTTGTAATGTCGATAGAATAAAGATAGTCGGTTGTCAAAACATTATAAATTTTATCAGCTTGCAGCGATTCTCCGTTTCGCAATTTTCCTGTAAGAACCGAATATCCGCCGATGCTGTAATTTTGTATGCAATCCAAAACCTGTGCACCCGTGAGTTTTACTTCATATATTGTGTTGTTGAATGGCAGTAATCCGATAGGTGTTTCCATGGTAATATCACCCGAAAGAATACTTTGCCGTATTCCGCCGGCATTTGTAATGGAAATATCGGCTTCCGGAAAAGAATAGAGCCACGAGTCGCAAACAAGATTTTCCATAGTATAAGAATGTTGCGGAATTTTTTCGGCACAATATCCAATTTTTTCTGAAAGAATGCTTTTCGATTTTGCCGACCATGTATCTGCAATGACTTTAATTTCGGGGTCGTAAATCGGTTTGTCATTGGGTTTTATATTACACGACAAAATTTTTGATATTTTTGCTTTAAAATCATACTCCACCGAAATAGCTATGTAATTTTCCATTCGCGAGCCGCTTTGAAACAACAAAACACCATCAATTGTTTTCAATACTTGCTGATGGCTGTGCCCGCCGGTGATTATGGGAATATTGAGTTTTTTTGCCGTTGCAACCAAAGATTCTTGTTCCCAATCCACAAGATGTCCGATAACAATAATCATTTGAGCACCATTTTTTCGAACAATCGGAACCCATTTTTCAAGAGTTTCATTATAGGGCTTAAAATCGTAGTCTTCTACATTTTTAGGGAAAGTGGTTTTTGGCGTTTCCATGTTTGCCAATCCGATGATTCCAACTTTTACACCTGCAACTTTTTTAATAATGAAAGGTTTGATATATCCGGGAACATTGCCTGTTTTTTTTTCGACCATATTTGCCGCCAAAGAAGGAAATCCCTGATTCAAAATGTTTTTCTTCAAACCCGAAATCTGAAAATCAAATTCGTGATTTCCGACGGCAGCAGCTTGGTAGCCCATTTTTTTCATAATTTCAACCATCGGTTGCCCTTCAAACCATGTGGAGACAGCGGGTCCCGTCCACATATCGCCTCCGCTGAGAACCAGAAAATTGGCATTCGGGCGGTATCCTTCGTTTACTTTCCATAAATTAAGCATTCCGGCAGCTCCGCCGCATTCTTCCGAAGGTTCAAACCAACCATGTTCATCGTTGGTGTAAAGAATTGTGAATCGTGCTGTTTTTTGTGCATTTGTGTTTGCAAACGAAAAAGCTAATAAAATCGCTAAAAGCGAAAGTATTTTGATATTTTTCATTGTGTAATGTTGTGTTGATTGTTTTGTATTGAGTTTAAAATTATTGTAGTTATCTTAAATTTTTAAATCCGGATTCAATGATGTGCGACATTTTATCAAAAACATTGTCGCTCGTATCGTCGCCGTTCACGACGGCTACGTCCAAAGTAGCTTTGTATTTGTTGATAACAGGTATTGTTTTGTCGCGATGTTCCATCAAACGTTTGATAATTTTTTGAGTATCCGAAATGTAAGCAATTTCGTTATGTTTTCGCGACCTCTCATCGAGCCTGCGAATGAGTTCAAACGGATCCACCTCAATTTCGATAACTTTTGTAATTGCCGAGTCGTGTTTTTTCAGGATTCCGTCCAAGATATACGATTGCACCAAAGTACTCGGAAACCCCTTGAATATAAAGCCTTTTGCGTTTTGCGAGCTTTCTATTTTTTTCTCAATCAATGGAACAACAAATTCATCGGGAATCAGCTCGCCTAAGTCGAAACGGTCTTTCATTTTCTTTCCCAACTCGCTGCCTTTGCGGACTTCTTCGTCCAAAATTTTGCCCGTTTCGACATATTCCAAACCGTATTTTTTGGCGAGGGCAATTCCCTGTGTTCCTCGCCCGGAGCCGGGATATCCCAATAGAACCACATTCATCAATTTCTTACTCAATTCCTTATTTACAATTGTTTCGATATCTTTATTGACTTCCGGTATCGTGTTTTCGCCGTTGATACCATAGAAAATATTTCTTTCTTTGTAAAAATTCAAAACAGGCTCGGTTTTCTCGTGATATTCTTTAAGTCGATTCCGGATAACGGCTTCGGTATCGTCCAAACGACCGGAAGTTTTCCCGCGTTCTACAAGTCGATTCACAGCTTCTTGGTCCGAAACTTCGACACTTATAAGACAATTGAGTTTGGTATAAAGTTTTATCAACAAACCTTCCAAAATATATGCCTGGATATAAGTTCTTGGAAAACCGTCGAATAAAAATCCATTGGCATCTTTATTATCAAGTATCGTTTTTTCTATGATTTGAACAATAATTTCATCGGAAACCAACTCGCCTCGCGCGATAATATTTTTTGCTTTCAAGCCAAGTTCCGATTCTTCGGCTAATTCTTTTCGGAGCAAATCGCCGGTCGAAATATGAAATAATTTATATTCTTCAATCAAAAAAGCCGATTGAGTTCCTTTTCCCGCACCGGGAGGTCCGAAAAGTGCAATGTTCATCATAATATTAATAAATTTGAGTGATTGGCAATGATTTATTTTTATGTAATATGCGAAATTCAGGAAAAAATCTTAGCATAAATAACTAAACTTTCTTAATAAAAACAATCATTTGTTGATGATAGTATTTATTTATGCCTGTAAATAAGTGTTTTAAGATATTAAATTTCGATTAAATTTTTGTTAAATTTTTACGCAATGTATAATATTTTCATAAAAACGGCAAACCTCCGAAAACGTTTTCGGAAAATTTAAAGCTATGAATATATCAATCCGTAAAAAAAAATATCAAGTTTGTTTGATACACGCTTCAATTTATATAATTTTGTAAGAATTTTATCAACTAATCCAATGCAGATAAAAAAAATTGGGCTTGTTTCGGATACTCACGGTTTTATCGACGATAAACTGAAAGAATTTTTTGCTGCCTGTGATGAAATCTGGCATGCCGGCGATGTGGGCGACCCATTAATTATCAACGAATTAGAGGAAATTGCCCCTGTAAAAGGCGTGTATGGGAATATTGACGGAAATGAAATGCGAAAACGTTTTCCCGAAAATCTACGGTTTCTTTGCCTTAATTTAGATGTTTGGATAACCCACATCGGCGGCTATCCGGGAAAATACGACAAACGCATAAAAACCGAAATCACCAAAAATCCGCCGAAATTATTTATTTCCGGGCATTCGCATATATTAAAGGTGATGTACGATAAAAAACTCGAAACGCTGCATATCAATCCGGGGGCTTATGGTTTGGAAGGTTTTCATAATGTACGAACTGCTGTTCGCTTTGATGTGGAATGGGATCAAATCAAAAACCTCGAAATATTTGAAACACCTCGACGTTAAATATATTTTGCTGGTTGTATGTAATACCACGACAGTGGTTGAAAACCCTGTCGGCGGTTTATCAAAAAAAATCCTTTACTAAACAAAATTGAATTAAAAACTCTATTTTTCAAAAATAATACATAAACCACGTTGAGACCACCTTGCGGGTGTTTCCGAAAATGAATTTAAGACAAGTGCAACTTGTTTGCATAAGTATTTTAATATCAAACAAATATAAAAATTTTCATATGAAGTACGTAATTACACTGAGCAGAATTTTAACCGGAATTGTTTTTGTTTTTTCGGGATTCGTAAAAGCTGTTGACCCAATTGGGTCGGGTTATAAATTTACCGATTATTTCAATGCCATGGGCTTGTCGTGGCTTGCACCCTTGGCTTTGCTTCTTTCGTTTGCTCTGAATGCAGCCGAATTTGTTATCGGATTGATGCTGATAATCAATATCTTCCCTAAATTTACCGCTTGGTCTGCTCTCTTTTTCTTAGCACTGTTTACACCGCTGACACTGTGGCTGGCAGTCGAAAATCCGGTTACGGATTGCGGCTGTTTTGGCGATTTTGTAACACTTACAAACTGGCAAACGTTTTGGAAAAACGTCATTCTTTTACTTTTTGTAATAATCATGTTTTTCGGACGCAAAAAAAACCTTTCAAACTTAAAATCGACACTGCAATACGCCATATTCTTTCTGTTTATAGTCCTCATATTCGGTTTCCAAATCTATAATTTCAGAAATTTGCCTGTCATCGATTTTCGTCCCTACAAAATCGGAGCGTCAATATCCGAAGGCATGAAAGTTCCGAAAGGTGCACCAAAAGACGAGTTTCAAACCTTTCTTTTCTACAAAAATATAAAAACAGGCATCGTTCAAAAATTCACAGAAAAAGATTATCCTTGGGCTGATACGTTGAATTGGCAATATGACACCATTGTCCATGAGCTGATAAAAGAAGGCTACCACGCTCCTATTCACGATTTTGTAATCACAGAACCGGGCAGAAACGACATCACCGACCTTATTTTAAACGACCAAAATTACAGTTTTCTTTTGATTGCTCATGATATAAAAAAAGCTGATATTGAAGGCTTTGTGAAAGTTACGGGCATCGTGGACTTTTGCAAAAAAAATAATCTCAAATTCTATTGCATCACCTCTTCTTCGGATACGGAAATAGATAAAATTCGCCCCAAAATTTCACCCGATATTCAATTTTATAAAGCCGATGAAATAATGCTCAAAACCATAATCCGTTCAAATCCGGGCTTGGTGATGCTCAAAAACGGAACCGTAATTAACAAATGGCATTGGCACAATATCCCATTGGTGAAGAATTTGATGATGTGATGATGTGTTGATGTGTTGATGTGGAAATGTGGAAATAATTGTCATTCTCAAATTTTCACATTTTCACATTCTCACATTATCCAAGGTACGATTTCAATTGTTTGCTTTTCGATGTATGTCGCAAGCGGCGTAAGGCTTTTTCTTTAATTTGTCGAACACGTTCGCGTGTCAAACCGATTTCTTCGCCAATTTCCTGCAAAGTCAATTCCTGAACACCGACACCGAAAAAAAAGCGAATAATGGTTGCTTCCCTCTCACTGAGCGACGACAATGCCCTGTTGATTTCCTGAAACAAAGATTCCCGCATCAAATCAATGTCCGTTGGGTCGGTATCGGTACTTTCCATAACATCGGACAAAGAATTACTGTCTTCTTCATTGCTTAGCGGTGCATCGATTGACCGATATTTTGCCGACGCATTCAATATCGCCGTTATTTTTTCGTATTCCAAGCCAATCGCTTCTTCAATTTCCTTGTCGGAAGGCTCTCTACGATGTTCTTGCTGGAAATCGGACAAAAACCGATAAATCCTGTTCACCGTGCCAACCTGATTCAGCGGCAAACGAACAATTCGCGATTGCTCTGCCAAAGCCTGCAAAATCGACTGGCGAATCCACCACACGGCATACGAAATGAATTTAAAACCGCGTGTTTCGTCAAATTTCGACGCCGCTTTTATCAAGCCCAAATTACCTTCGTTAATTAAATCCGAAAGGCTCAGCCCTTGATGTTGATACTGTTTAGCAACCGAAACTACAAAACGCAAATTGGCACGTGTCAGCTTTTCTAATGCCGATTGGTCGCCTTTGCGAATACGCTGTGCCAGTTCAACTTCCTGCTCAACCGTTATCATTTCTTCGCGACCGATATCCTGCAAATATTTATCAAGCGAAGCATTTTGTCGGTTGGTGATTGATTTTGATATTTTTAATTGACGCATGGTCTCTTTTTTTTATTGTTATATTGAAAGAATGACTTGTTTCTTTCATTTATCAATATACGTATATTTATGCTATTTTGTTATCACAACGAAGAAAAAAAATCAAATTATTTAAAATATTTATTTCAAAATTTTTTTTTCTATTTGACCAAAGTATTCAATTTGAGTGCAAAATGGATAAAATTCCGGATTAAAAGATAATTTGCTTTGATTAGCTATACAGAAAATTTACAAGTGATATTTTTTTTTTATATCTTTGCACAATCAAACGAAACAAATGTCGTTTTGAATACGAAACACAATTTTTTATAACAATTAATTAAAATTTTAAAAAATGAAAAAATTAAACGTCCTCTTTTTTGCAATCGCTGCAATGGCTATCGGATTTACAAGTTGTAACCCAAGCGAACCGGCTGTTCCGCCCACATTAACCATTTCTCCTTCAACAGAACAATTGGCAGCAGTAGGTGCAACAGTAACTTTTACATTGAATTGCTCTTCCGATGTTGAACTGAAAACTCTTGCCGTAAGTGCTTCCACAGTTGGCGGAACCAACTCAATGTTCCAAGACAATGCCGCCGAAATTGAATCGAAAACTGCTACCGAAATTACATTTGTTAACAGTAACATGTCTGCCACAGGTATTAAATATGACTATGTTGTTCCCGCAGGTTTAGCAACCGGTACAATTGTAACCTTAACGTTCACTTTAACCGATAAAGATGCAAATGCAACAATTACAGGTACTGTAAAAGTTGGAACTGCTGCTCCGGTAATAGTTGAATATACAGGAAAAACTTTAACTTACACTTCGACAAACCTCACCGATAATAACATTATTAATGTTGCAGACGGTTCTTTATTGAACGGTGGCGGTGCAGTAGCTGATATGGATTTAGTTTTTGCTTATAACGGAACAGCAGGTCTTATGAATACAATCAGCTCGCCAAATTCAACATGGTTAGCATCAGCTTGGTTTCAAACAGCTTGGACCGCAACAGGTAAAAACAATACAGAAGTTATGGCTTTTACAGGCGATTATGCAGCAGCAACAAGCGAAACAATCTCTGCTTTAACCATTACCGGTGAAGATGTACACGATCTTGCAGCAGGCAGTATGGTTGCTTTTCAAACTGCCGATGGATACAAAGGTATTTTGAAAGTTACGACAGCAAAAATTACTGAAAGCATCGTTGTTGATCTTAAAGTAGTTGCTCCGGCAGCCACAAAATAATTTATTCTGATATAAAAGACAGAGAGGCAGATTGCCTCTCTTTTTTTTTGCAAATTGTATCATACAAAAAAGTAAAGCTGTGATAAATTTGTATCAATGGTTCGGTAAAAATTACAAAAGTTTAATTTTATTAAACGTTATAAAGTTAATTATCAATTATTTGTGTTTGATAATGAAACATTTGTAATTTCCTGTTTTTCAAATAAATAAAAATATTTACCGAACTATTGAAATACAAAAAGGTGCGGAATTAAATAGTTTCGTATCTTTTTTAAATTTCAAAGTTGATAACAATTAAAAAAATCGTAACTTTGTATTAATAAAACTTAAAAGAAATATTATGAAATTTGTTGATATCAAGAACGATATAGCATTTCGCAAGATTTTTGGAAATGAGAATAAGAAAGAAATTCTAATTTCATTTCTAAATGCTGTACTTGAATTGCCAAAAGGCAAACTGATAAAAACAATTGAAATAAAAAATCCTTATCAATTACCCGAAATAAAAGATTTAAAAAGTTCAATTCTTGATGTTCGTGTTACGGATGAAAGAGAAATATCATATATTGTGGAAATGCAAGTTGAAGAACCTGACGGTTTTGATAAACGAGTTCAATATTATACCGCAAAACAATATGCTGCACAAATAGAAGTCGGTGCTGATTATCCAAAACTGAATCAAGTCATTTTTATAGGTATTTTGAACTTTAATTTCTTTGATGGCGATGATTATTTGACAAAACATTTAATAATCAATCAAAAAAACGGAAAACAAGAACTTAGCGATTTGGAATTTAATTTCATCGAACTTCCAAAATTCAAGCAGGATAACATTAAAATAGAAACATTAATCGAAAAATGGATTTTCTTTATCAAAAATGCACCAAATCTTGACGTAATTCCTGCAAACGTAAACGATGAAGGTTTGAAACACGCCTACGAAGATGCCGATAAACACAATTGGACAAAAGAAGAATTATTGGCTTATGATTATGCTTCGATGCGTAAAACTGATGAAAGTTCAAAAACAAAACGGGCAATTGATAAAGTAATAGAAGAAACAGTAATTAGAATGTATAAAAACAGTGTAGCAATTGAAATAATAGCACTTTCTACCGAATTTTCCATCGAAAAAGTGAAACAAATACTAAAAATTATTGATTGACAACTTTATGCCACTAAGATATTATAAGTTATCGGACAGATTTATTTGTATATTTTAATGTCCGTATTCTAATCAAAATCAAATTATTACTACATTAAAAATTAACAATTAACCATTACTTGTATGTTCAGTGAGGCTTTTGCAACTTGTAGTTTTGTGCTGTATACAAACTTTGATGCGAATTGAAAAATTCGTACCGTTTTAATACGAAAGCCGCACCGCCACATATAATTTCACTATATCGGAATTGAAAAAGAATTAAATTTTGATGCTTATTAACAAAGTATATTAAAAACAATCCTCACATCAAATAATCAACCAATCAGAAAATAAATATCACATTACAAAAAAAAAATGAAAAAGAAACACATCTTCCCTTTAATTTTAGGCATTTTCACACTATTTTTTTCAGCCGCCTGCAACAACAATGATACTGTTATCACACCGCCCACAATCAGTGTAACGGTTGTCGGCGAACCGGAATATCAACCCGGAGACACGGTACAATACAAAATTGTTGCTGCGGGAACTTCTTCGAGTTTGAAAACCTTGATTGTATCGGGAGTTACTTCAATAAAACCTGCCGCAGGTTCGGCTGTAAGCTACACCGAACCGGCAGATTTGTGGAACGCAGCCGATTCAACATTTGCCGCAAACACAATGAGTGCAACACTATATTACAATTTTGTTATCGACCCGATTTTAACTACCGGTATCGGTTTCGATATTGGTTTTACTGTCGTCGACCAAAACAACCAATATGCTTACATCTTACAATCCATCACAATTCCGCCATTGAATTAGTTGTAATAAAAGTAGTTAGTAAATAGTAGTTAGTATTTAGAAAAAACGCTGAAAATGAGGTGATTGTATATTTATAAAGTGCATCTATCAGAGGCGTTTATTATAATACCTTAAATCCGCATGTCTCTCGCAAAGTCGCAGAGACGCAAAGATTTAAAAATAAATCAGATGAATAGGTTTCTTTGCGAGAACGACATAGCCCTCAACGAAGTTAAATAAAAAAAGACTTAAGGAATTTAGGTAATAGAGGAATGTGTTTAGATTTTTTTAAAAGACGCAATATTTGACTATCTTTATCAGTTAATATCAGTAAAAACAAATAATTTATAACATGAAAAAAATTGATTTTATACCCTTGATTCTCATTTTAATGACTGTCGGTTTTCTCACTTCCTGCGACCCTACAACCGATACTTTGCCCGAAATTTCGATTTCCGAAACCGGCAGTCCCACATACATGGCGGGTTCTACCATCACTTTTGCCGTTGCAGTATCTACAACAAACAAAGAATTGAAAACGCTGAAACTCAATGCGGGAAATCCGGCAACAGGCTCCGGTTATCAAGCCAATGCCTCGGTAGTAGATGATGGTTCTACAATAACGACCATGAATTTTGTAAATAATGTTACTTCCGCAACCGTAAATTACGATTACATAATCCCGGCAGATGTCCAAGGCAACGTTACCGTAACATTTACCGTTACCGATGATGGCGGTGCACAATCCGATTCGCACACATTTACAATTGGCGGCGGAGGCACAGCAATGGTTGCTGCGGCTGCGGGTTGCAAAATTTATAATAAATTGGATCCAAGCCACAATTCGGGTTGGAACTTGGTAGGAAATGTTTCGGTAACATCAACAAGCTCTGATGCCGATTTATACAACAATACCGAAGTTGGCGGAACCAATTGGGACGCAACTTATGGATTTGTACCTTCTTTTTGGACAAAAAACGGAACCTTACTTGTTAAAACAACAGGATTAAGCTATGAAACAGCGACTTTGGAACAAGTTGTTGCGGCTTATAATGCCGGAACAAAGGAAAGTTACAGTTTTATCGGAATGACAGGCGAAGGAACAATCTACGCAGTTCGCATTCGCGGCGGAAATACCTATGCGATATTGAAAGTTACAGCAGTTGATGGTGTTTCCAAAGCAACCACCGAAGATTTTATTCAATTCGATTATAAAAAAGCAACTTCTGTAAAGTAACAAACATAAAATTTATAAAAAAGGATATGAAAAACTCATATCCTTTTTTTTTGTACAAAAATTTCAAGAAATCGTTATATACTAAGCACGGTCATAAATTGCGTTTTACAAATTGTTTAACTATTTGATATTAAAAGCAATCAACATATCAGCACATCAAAAAATCAACCAATCAAAGTATATCTCCTTCAAAAACAAATTCTGCCGCACCTGTAAGCCAAATATCCTTGAATCCGTTTTCTGATTTTTTGAAACTTACCGAAAGATTACCGCCGAGTGTTTCGATTTTCAGTGTGCCGGAATGTAGATTTCTATTTTGTGCAAAAACCAGAGCCGAAGCCGTAACACCCGTTCCGCAGGACAAAGTTTCGTTTTCCACACCCCGCTCGTAGGTGCGAACAAAAAGCGAATCGCCATCTGTTTGCACAAAATCGACATTTGTTCCGCTTTCTTTGTATCGCTCTGAATATCTTATTTTTCGACCTTCAGCAAAAACATCAATATCATTCACATTTTCGGCAAAAATGATGTGATGCGGCGAGCCGGTGTTACAAAAATATGCGTTTTCGAGCTTGTCTATCAAATCGACATCTGCCATTTTTAAGCTGATATCTCCGTTTTTTTCAAATACCGCTTGATGCAAACCATCGGAGGCGTCGAAAAGCAATTCTTCGGGGACATTGCCTTGTTTTCGGGCAAAAGCTGCGATACACCGCCCGCCGTTTCCGCACATGGTTCCGCCCGAACCATCGGAATTAAAATATTCCATTCGGAAATGATATTTGGGGTGCGAATGTAAAATCATCAAACCATCGGCACCAATGCCGAAATGGCGGTGGCACAAAAAACGTATGTTTTCGCTTGTTAAATTGTAAATATGTTCACAGCGATTATCGATTAAAATAAAATCGTTGCCTGCACCGTGATATTTGTAGAAATGGATTTTCATTGTGAAAATTTGATGATTTGTTGAGTCCTGATTTAAATTTATGAATTATATTTGCATTATTGTAACATCATTTTTAAGAATTGGTCGAATAACATTATTTTCTTGAATCCTTTTTTAATCAATCCGTTGTATAATTTTTCATCGCACGTTAATAATGTCAAATTATATTCTAATGATAAAGCAATAAACCAAACATCATTGAAATCGACATCTTTTGTCAAATCCGTAGCTAAATTTAGACTTTCTTCACTGACAACGTATCTCGGTAATACCGTTATTTTTGATAAAATCTGACTTGTAAATTCAATCAATTGTTGCCTATCGAGTTTAGATTTTTTAAATATTGTATTCTTATATTCATCTATTTCTTTGAATAAATAATCAATTGTTACAAAACTATTAAACATTACAATTGGTTTGTAACCCGATTTTCCACTTATGAGAATACTCATTAAAACATTTGTATCAAGAACATAATCATACATTTGCGTAAACTTTAATGTATTGACTGTATCTATCATTTAAAAACGCATTTTTTTTTGCATTTATCCAATCATTATCTTCTGTTAAATTATCAGCATCATCATCTTTTAATAAATCGCCGGCTGCTGCCTTTAAAATAGTTTGTGTTATAAATAATTGCAAATAGTGTTCAATCGCTTGTTTACCCAAGGTTTGAACAATCTCATCTTCAATTTTAATTACAAATTCTGACATTTTTTTTGTTTTGAGTTTTCACAAATTTAATCTATTTACCTTACAATCGAATTGTTTTCTTTTTCAAATAAAGCACACGTCGATAAAATGAGCTTGGTATATTACTTAACTTTTTGGTATTTAAGATAATCAGCATATCAATGAATAAAAAAAATTATATGCTTATCCGTAAAGTTACCTAATTGTAAAGATTTATTTTTAGAAGTACGGT
>DYMH01000206.1 GCA_020721645.1 Draconibacterium orientale | reverse complement strand
ATAATCAGTGTTTTCTGCAAAAATAAATATTATTTATGTAATTAAGTCTAAACAAATAATCCATTTTTAGAATAAAATCAACGACAGAGAGCTTTATAAATTACAATTCAATGTCGTTATGTTAGAAACAAATAATCGTTTCGATAAGTATAACGACCCACTAATAGAGGAATCTTCACTATGAGCGGACACTGAGCTTGACGAAGAATTGCACGTTATTTTAACGACATTGATTTACAATTCATTAAAAAAATTTGATCGAAAACAATACAAGGTGTGGGCTGAAAAATGTAAAAAGAATTTATTGATTGGTTATTCGAAAAAGTAGTTCAAAATAGAATACCAAGTTGGGGAGGATAAATTCAATAATTTTACAAAAGAGCTTGATATGCTGAAACTTGGATATTTCTTTAAAAGATAGAGGTATTTCGGCAAAATTAATAAATCTGTAAATCGTGCAATTTCTTATACGTGCCGTTTTGTTGAATTAATTCATCATGTTTTCCTTGTTCTACAATTTGTCCATCGTGCATTACACAGATTAAATCGGCGTGTTTGATTGTCGATAAACGATGAGCGATGACAATAGATGTGCGGCTTTTCATTAAATTTGTCAAAGCATCTTGTACCAAGCGTTCCGATTCTGTGTCGAGAGCCGAAGTGGCTTCATCGAGTATCATAATCGGTGGATTTTTGAGAACTGCACGGGCTATACTCACCCTTTGGCGTTGCCCTCCCGAAAGTTTTCCGCCTCGGTCGCCGATATTGAAGCTGTATTTTTCGGGATTCGCCAAAATAAAATCTTCGGCATTAGCTACTTTTGCAGCATGTTCCACCGCTTTTTGTTCGGCTTTATTGAGCCCAAATGCAATATTATTAAAAAAAGTGTCGTTGAACAGGATTGCTTCCTGATTGACATTGCCCATAAGGTTTCGTAAACTTTTGAGGGTAAAATCTTTGATATTCACGTCGTCAATCAATATTTCGCCTTCTTCGATGTCGTAAAATCGCGGCAACAAATCCACCATCGTTGATTTGCCCGAACCTGATTGCCCGACTAATGCCACTGTTTGTCCTTTTTCTATTTTCAGATAGATATTTTTCAACACATATTCGTTGCGATATTTGAACGAAACATTACGATATTCTATGTGTGATTTGAACTCAACCACTTCCTTTGCATTTTCTTTTTCCGGAATATGCTCTTCGGCTTTTAAAATTGCCGAAACACGTTCGATAGAAGCCAAACCTTTTCGCATTTCGTAAGCCGCTGCCGAAAAGGATTTTGCAGGATTCAGAATTTGTGAAAAAACGGCTATAAATCCTATAAATGCCGCCGGAGTCATATCGGTTTGTTTTGTTAAGATATGTGAACCGCCGTAATACATAATAATAACCATTACAATAACACCCAAAAATTCACTCATCGGCGAAGCCAAATACTGTTTTCGTGCCATACGATTCATGGAACGTGTGAAGGTATTATTCAAGCTGAAAAAACGAAGTTTTATCTTTTCCTCGGCATTAAAGGCTTTGATGACACGCAAACCCGATAAGGTTTCTTCGACATTCGACAGCAATTGCCCCAAATAGGTTTGTGCGGCTTTCGATTCTTTTTTCAGTGAACGCCCGATGAGCCCAATAATTAATCCGCTTATCGGTAAAAGTATCAGTATAAACAAAGTGAGTTCCGGACTTATCCAAATCAATGCTCCCAGAAAGAAAATAATGGTGAAAGGGTCTCGGAATACGGCTTCCAATGATTTCATAATCGACCATTCGATTTCTTTCACATCGTTCGAGATTCGCGAAATAATATCGCCTTTTCGTTCTTCGGAATAGTACGAAAGGGGCAAAGCCATAATTTTTTTGTAGATATTGTTGCGGATATCTTTCACAATTCCGTTTCGCAGCGGTGCCATGAAATAATTGGCGAAAAATGTGAAAAAATTCTTCAAAAAAATCAATCCCACAACCAAAAAGCTCACAAACAGCAGGGCTGCAGATTTTCCGTCTTTTGCAATAATTTGACTGACATAATAGTTGAACGCATCTACAATTGCCGATGACGAAAGGTGAAATTCCGGTTTTACCGTAACAGGTTCCATCGTGCCGAACAGAATGCTTAAAAACGGGATTACAAAAACCAAAGACGATAATGAAAAGAATATTTGAATAATATTTAGAATGATATTTGCTAAGGCATTCCATTTGTAGGGCTTTACATAAACCCATATTTTACTGAGATTTTTTATCATTTTAAATTGAAGGTGTTTTGTTTATTTATTGAAATAATCTGTTGATAATCAATGGATAATTGCAAATTTTCACATTATGCAGGTCTAATATAATTGCAATTTCACGGAGCAAAAGTAGAAATTTAACGCAAATTATTTTTTTTTTTAGCCACACGTGGATATTATTCCAAAAGTCTTTTCAAAATATTCAGTTTCAATGTTGTGTAAGGTCGATATTTCAAAAACGGTTCTAACATCGGGCGTTTGTGCAAGATGCTTTTATAATGAGAAAATGCTTTAAAACCGGCATGTTCGTGATAATTTCCTGTTCCGCTGCTTCCTACGCCGCCAAATGGAAGTGCTCCGTTCGAGAGATGCATTACGGTGTCGTTTACTGCTCCTCCTCCGAACGATATTTCTTTCAAAATCAGGTCGATATTCTTACTGTTTTTTCCGAAAACATACAATGCCAATGGTTTGGGGCGAGATTTTACTTTGAAAATTGCTGTTTGTAAATCATCGAAAGCGATAACCGGTAGGAGTGGACCAAAAATTTCGTCTGCCATTATTTTGCTGTCAAAATCGACATTTGTAAAAATTGTAGGACTGATAAATAATTTTTCCTTATTCAGATGTCCTCCGCAATATATTTTTTCGGGTTCAATGAGGTCTGCCAGTCGATTGAAATGCTTTTCGTTGATAATTCTCACATAATTTTCTTCAACATCTTTCGTGTTTGGAAACAATTCGGAAATCAAACGTTCCATTTCCGCAAGTAATTTGTCTATAATTTTCGAATCAACCAGTAAATAATCCGGTGCAACGCAGGTTTGCCCGGCATTAAGAAATTTTCCCCAGATAATTCGTTTTGCAGTGATTTTGATGTTGCAATCGTTGAGAACAAAAACCGGGCTTTTGCCGCCCAATTCCAGAGTAACGGGTGTTAGATGTTTGGCTGCGGCTTCATACACAATTTTTCCGACCGGAATGCTGCCCGTGAAAAATATCTTGTCGAAATGTTGTTCCAATAATTCGCCGGTTTCCTGCACACCGCCTTGGAGTACCGAAATGTAGCGAGAATCGAAATTGGAATTGATAATTTCAGCCATTGTCCGCGAGCTGTGTGCCGACAATTCGCTCGGTTTCACAATTGCCGTACAGCCTGCTGCAATCGCCGAAATCAGCGGTATCAGTGATAATTGATACGGATAATTCCATGCTCCGATAATGAGAGCTGTTCCCAGCGGTTCTGCAATGATGTAA
Source organism: Draconibacterium orientale (assembly GCA_020721645.1). GTDB lineage: Bacteria > Bacteroidota > Bacteroidia > Bacteroidales > JAADGE01 > DYMH01. Next base: position 703 of record DYMH01000206.1, on the reverse strand, counting down.
CTTTTTGCCGGCAGATTGGGCAGATTTGTTTTTATTCTTTTTGTTCGTGCCCAAACAGGAATTTTTTTTATTGCTTTGTTGATTTCGTGATATATCAAGGATAATTCCGTTTCATACGTTTCATATTCAGACTTGCCGAAATCGGCATAAATTGCTTCAAAGAGTTTTTTCTCGTTCTTTTTCAGAAGCTCTCGCAATTTTCTCAGGCTGTTTATCCTCTGATTCAAATTTCGGGTATTTCCTTCCAAAAAATAGTCCTTTTGTGCTATAACTAATGCTTTTATATCCATAGTCGTTCTTTTTTATCAATCGTTAAAGATATAAAAAATGAATTTGATTTTATTAGAAAATGCCGAAGTATGGCAAAAAATGAAATGTTTTAATATTCAGATGATTAATTCTATTCTCTAAAAAGAATGTCAAATAAACCTGACTGTTTCGTCTGACAATTTATTGGAGATACAAAATTCATTCAATTTTAGATTATTAAACAATTATTGAGCTACGATTTCTTTCTGATTGTGTTACGAGAAAATCTACCTAATTTTGATATGATAGCAAATTTGATTGTCATTTAAAAATCACAACTATTTTTCGCCTATAATTTCTCTGTTTGCAAACAGATAATTAAAAATAGCTTTCTAAATCTAAATTTAAAAAATCCAATTGAATACAAAACCTACAATTAAAATTCCTGTTGCTA
>DYMH01000205.1 GCA_020721645.1 Draconibacterium orientale | reverse complement strand
CCTCTGTTTCTTATAGATGGGATTACTTGGGGTGATTTGCGGATAAGCATAATAAGTAATTTTTTCTTTTCCTTCGTAGTATTTGATTATCAGTCGATTATTTTTATCCCATTCTCTCGAAAGAGTTTGCAGATATGAGCCATCTGCTTTGTAGATAACCTTTTTGAGTTCGTTGTTGAATGTGTCTCGTCCTTCGATTTTAAAACGATATTTTACATTTCCGGTTTCATCGAAAACTGTTCCCGAATCACGATTTCCAAACCTATCAACTTTCTCGGTTACCGTTTTTGCATACAATCCTCGACGGTCGTATTCGAGGCGTTCGTTCCAATTTTTTTTATCTTTGCCAAAAACATAAAGCTTTTTTTCGTCCATTTTACCTCGCATGTCGTATGTAATTTCCATTTCAACACAATTCGAGTCATTATATTGATAAACAGTCGTTTTTAGCAATTTTTTTGTTTTAGAGAGTTGCTGTGTTTTGATGCGTTTTCCGCCGGAATCATAAGAATCCAAAATTGTATTACGAATCTTTCCGGTGTTGGTGAAATTGGTTTGAGAACTCAATTGATTTGTTTCATTATAAGTCAATTTTCTAATGACAACGCCGTTTTTATTTGGTTTTCCGTAACTAAAACCGTATTCGGTAACAACACATGAAACCCTCAATACCGAATCGTTTTGTGCATTTGCTTGTGATAAACTTGTAGTTATCAAGAAAAAGAAAAGAATGCGTTTCATTGCACTTTGTTTGTCTTTCAATATAAAAAATGATTATTTTTTAGAGCTGATAAGAATTGTAGCACCCGGATTTCTTTTCTGAAAAGATGCGGAATAATCGGCGAGGTCTTTGGCGGTGATGTCAATTTTTTTACATCTCAACATCGAAAGACTTGTCAAACCGTAGAGATAATCGAGCCCTTTGCCTGTAATTTCGGTATCGGAGCAATCGACATCGGTTAATGTTTTGATTAATTGAAGCGGTCGCAGCGATTTGACGGGTGTTTCGGAAAAATCCAAACGTTGAAGTCTTTGGAGTTTGCTGAGCGGTGTCAGATCATCGATACGGGTTTTGGCGCAATTCAACTCAATTAAATTGGGTAAAAATTCAACACCTTCGAGCGAAAACAGAGAAACATTATCCGCAACGTTGAGTATTTCTAAGTTATCAAGACCTTTCAGAATACGTAAATCAACAACTGTTGCGTAATGAGCATCGAGCACTCGCAATTTTTTGAGATCTTTGAGAGGGCGAAGATTTTTCACCATGGTGTTTCCGCAGTTCAATTTTTCCAGATTATATAAGCCTTCCAAAGGTATTAGACTTGTGATGTTGTCGTTGTCCGAACAGTTGATTTCCCTCAGATTGAAAAGAGATTGAACGCCGTCTAAACTTTCGACACTACTTCCGTTGCATCGAATGACTTCGAGAAGGGTGAGTGCAGCAGCCGGTTTGAGTGATGTTACATCTTTAACATCTGTAAGTTCCAGAAAACTCATTTTTACAATTTCGTCCAATTGTTCATCGGTCGGATTTACATCTTTGCCTTTGAACTGTTGTTTTTGGATAACTTTTTTCCAGCCGGGCGAAAGCGATGACCACCATTCGCGATTGGTTTGCGAATAACTGTCGGCAGCTAAAAACAGCGTTGCGAAAGCGATTGCGAATACACAAATTGACTTTTTCATAGCAATATGATTAATAATGGACAATTGACAATTGATAATTGACAATTGTTTAAAAAAAATTATAACAAAGAACACTTAATTTATCAACATTAGTTCCTAACTCCCAATTCTTAATTCCTAATTCCTAATTCTCAATTCCTAATTCCTAATTCCTAATTCCTAATTCTTAATTCTCACTTCCTAATTCTTAATTCTCACTTCCTAATTCTCAATTCCTAATTCTTAATTCCTAATTCTCACTTCGCTGTGTATCCGAAAGTTACTTCGGCAGCAAAATCATTTCCACTGTCCCAAGTTACAAGTGTCGGATAATAATCGTCTTTAAGTTGAGACATGGGCAAACTGAATGTATAAACAATATTATTGTAATTGGAAGCATTGCGAATTTCAAACAGAAGAATATCGCTGTTGAAACTATTAAACCCTAATAATTGTTTGGATATATTGAATGATACAGGAAAGCTGCCGGCATAATAATCGTCGGTTGTGTATTCATGGAAGCCATCAAAATGTATAGCACAAAACAAATTGGCACCCGTATAACTCGCAGGCAACCATATATTTACGTTTTCAACAATAACTTCCGAAGGCGGCGAGAGAATTTGAATCGGTGTTTGGCTTCGAGCGGTATCGCCGTTGCAAATGGACATCAGTTTTACGGTGAAATTTCCGGGAGAAGTGTATGTATGCGAGGGTTGTTTTTTTTGCGAAAAATCGCCGTCGCCAAATTCCCACCAAAACGAGGTTGCATGTTCCGAAAGGTTGTAAAAAAATATTTCGGAAGGTGCCCACAGTAAATTGGAGTTCGATGAAAAATCAAATCCGGAAATAACCGGCAGCGATGTTTGTTGCAAATCGAGATTGATGCTTTTCTTTTCCGTTTTGTCGCGATTTGTGATTGCCAAAGTAACCTGAAACAGTCCGGTTTGTAAGTATATATGCGAAGGATTGCGTTCATCGGAACTTGTGCCGTCGCCGAAATCCCACAGAAAACTCACATCGCCTCCGCCAACTTCAAAATCGGGATAAAAATACACGGAATACGGGACACTGCAATTATCTACCGTGTCGATAATACCGTAAATTGTAACTTCACCGTGCGGCGATTTACATTCGGTTAATATAAATGTGGAAACTGCCAAAATTACTGACAAAGAAACCCATTTTATCTTTTGTTGGAGTAATCGGTAAATATTCATTATGTCCTCAATTTGGTGATTTGAAAATTTGAAAATGAAAGTAATGAAGAAATTTTCTTCAATCTTGTGTCTTGATACTTTATACTTGATACTAATATCTCATTAAACATTAAATCGAATATTGAGAATATCGCCGTCATCGACGATGTATGTTTTTCCTTCGACATGAAATTTTCCGGATTCCTTGCATTTAGCTTCCGAACCCAAGCTAATAAAATCGACATATTTCATCACTTCGGCACGGATAAAACCACGTTCCAAATCGCTGTGAATCACGCCGGCAGCTTCCGGAGCGGTCATTCCGTCTTTTATTGTCCATGCACGAATTTCTTTGGGACCGACAGTGAAAAAGGTTTTCAGATTCAATAATTTGTAAGCCGCACGAATCAATTTATCGACCCCCGGCTCAGCCAAACCGGCATCGGCAAGAAATTCTTTACGTTCGTCTTCCGATTCCAATTCGGCAATTTCGGCTTCCATTGCGGCTGCAATGATTAGGATTTCGGTATTTTCGTTTTTCAGTTTTTCAAAAACGGCTTCGGTGTATTTGTTTCCTATAACGGCTGATTTTTCATCGACATTGCACACATAAACCACCGGTTTCATGGTTAAAAGTGATAAATCTTTCACGATTTCAATTTCGGATTCTGAGAAATCTCCGTTGCGGGCAGGTTCGAGGTTTTCGAGATGATTTTTAAATTTTTCTAAGACTTCGAGTATCTTTTTGGCATCTTTTTCGCCTACTTTGGCGGCTTTCTGCACTCTTTGTATTTTCTTTTCGATGGACTCTAAATCGGCAACGCCCAATTCGAGGTCTATCAGTTCTTTGTCTCGCACCGGGTCGACCGAACCTTCGATGTGTTGCAGATTGTCGTCGTCGAAACAACGTAAAACATGTATAATTGCATCGGTATTCCGTAAATCGCCCAAAAATTTGTTGCCTATCCCCTCGCCTTGTGCGGCACCTTTTGCCAAGCCCGGAATATCGACAATATCAACGGCTACTTTGATGATTTTTTCGGTTGGTTGAATTTTTTCCAATTCATAAAGCCGATTATCGGGAACTTTTACCGAACCGATATTCGATTTATCGGTCGAGAAACTGAAATTTGTTACTTCGCCTTTCGTATTCGAAAAGCAGTTGAATATTGTTGTTTTGCCTACGTTCGTCAAGCCAACGATTCCACATTTTAAACCCATCGTATCTTTTTTATTGTGATTTACGAAAATTATTTTAAATTGGGAAAAATACGATATAATTTTGGTTTTCCGAAACAAATTTTTTTTCGATTTTCAAGTTTTTTGTTTTCACTATTTTTTTTATACCGATAAGTGTGTTTGATATTCCAAGTGTATAATAGGTAATGATTAAT
>DYMH01000204.1 GCA_020721645.1 Draconibacterium orientale | reverse complement strand
AACTTTCTGCATTCTGAGTAGAGACGACTTGCGGTCGTCTCAAAAATAAAAAAAATGTTTCAAAATATCATTTTAGGTATTATCCGGGATAAGCATATAAATTAAATAAAAATCCCCCCAGACCCCTTTTTTATGGGGAAGTTTGCAACATACATTTAATTAACATATTAGCTGTATTGAAAAACCATCAATTTTATCAATATAAATTTTTTAGTGCACTTTGCGGATAAGCATTAAATATTTTAAACAGACTAAAATAAAATTAAAAAGTAGATTTATATTCTATAAAGTATAAAAGTCTTTTTTTTATCAATTTTGTATTCTATAAAGTATGAATTATATCGAAAAGACGAAATACGTTGTTTCGTATGATTCATTCTAATCACTCAATACATATCAAGGAATTAAGCATTTACGCTTGATAGATTTTTTGTTGACCGAGTTTTAAAAACAAAAAACCCCGCACAAAGCGAGGTTTAAAAAATTGTTATTTGCGTAGTATCGCAGGTTTAATGGCAACTGCAACCCGAATCCATATCATCGGTGCAGCACGAATTTTCTGTTCCGCACGAATCGCCCGAACCGCAACCGCAACCGCCGTGATGATGACTGTGTTCTGCTATTTGCCGTAAATAATCTTCGGTAATTTCTCTGGGAGCCAAAGCCGGTGCACCCATAACCACACTGATTTGATTTTGCAAAAAAGAATCGATTACCGGTTGTGTAATTTCTCCGGTGATAATTTCATTCACTTCTTGCGATTTCAACCAAGCCGGCATTGTGTTTTTTTGGTCTTCGGGAAAAACAACCATGCTTTCTTTTACGATTTCAGTTTCATCGACATCGAAGAAAAAAAACTTCTGTGTTTTATCCAAATCCATGGTCAAAACATCGGTTTCAACCGGAATAGCTATTCTTTGTGTGTACATTTTTTTGTTTTAAAGTAATGCGGCAAAGTTAATCAAGTAATTTATCAAAACAAGACTTGCAAGTCTTTTTTTTTCTCGATTTTTAGGGATTCAAACTGAAAAAATAAAAAAAAAAGTAATTTTGCACCATGTCCGAAGCCCCAAAAATAGAACTCCTCGCTCCTGCCCGCACTGCCGAAATTGGAATTGCTGCTGTTAATCATGGGGCTGATGCCGTATATATCGGTGCACCAAAATTTGGTGCTCGAAAACAAGCCGGAAACGATTTGCAATCGCTCGAAAAACTAATCAAGCACGCTCATTTTTATCGCTCAAAAATTTATATCACCCTAAATACCATTTTGTTCGATAACGAATTGGAAGAAGCTCAAAAATTGATTCACGATGTTTACAATATCGGTGCCGATGCTTTGATTTTTCAGGATACCGGCATTCTCGAAATGGATTTGCCGCCCATCGAATTGCATGCCAGCACTCAAACACACAATTTCAGTCTCGAAAAATTTCTTTTTTGGGAAAAAATCGGCATTCAGCGTGTAGTTGCTGCACGCGAATTGTCTTTGGAAGAAATTCGCGAAATAAGAAAACACACAAACATTGAATTGGAATATTTCGTGCACGGAGCTTTGTGTGTCAGTTTCAGCGGGCAATGTTATTTGAGCCGTGCCATCGGCGAACGCAGTGCCAACCGCGGCGAATGTGCACAAGCCTGTCGTATGAAGTATTCGCTGAACGATGCCGAAGGAAACACCCTTATCAATAACAAACATCTGCTGTCGCTCAAAGATTTAAACAATTCCGAAATACTCGAAGATTTGGTTTTGGCGGGTATCAATTCTTTTAAGATTGAAGGACGCATGAAAGATATTTCATACGTTAAAAATATCACTTCATATTATCGAAAAAAGATTGACGTATTGACGGAAAAAGGAATATGCAACAAAACATCATCGGGAAAAACCAATCCTGTTTTCGGAGCCGAGCCCGAAAAATCGTTTAACCGCCAATTTTCTACTTATTTTGCCGAAAAAAGATTGCCTGAGATGGCTAATTTTTCGAGCCCGAAATCTATGGGAAAATTTATCGGCACAATTGAGAAAATTGATAAAAACCACGTTGATATTAAAACAAGCGAAACCATTGAAAACGGCGACGGCATGTGTTTTATCGATAAAAAAGGCGATTTGCAGGGTTTTCGGGTGAATGTTGCCCAAGGAAATCGTATTCAGATTGATAATCCTTCGGTTTTGCAAATAAATACCGAAATATATCGAAATTTAGATGCAAATTTTATCAAACAAACCGAAAAAAGCGGAAGTATTCGTAAAATTGAAGTCGAAATTGTTGTACATCAAAATTCTGACTCTCTCATTATATCAGCCCAAGATGAAGACAAAATATCGGTTGAAAGCTGTTTTGAACTACCAAGGGAAATTGCCCAAAATTCAGCAAAAAACAGAGAAAATTATCTGAGTCAGTTAAAAAAATCGGGCGATACGTCATTTTCAATTGTTCATGTTGATATTTCGAGCGATTTTAACTTATTTTTGCCGATATCGAAAATCAATGAAATGCGAAGAATTGTTTTGCTGATGTTAGAACAAAAACGTTTAGAATTGTATCAACGCAACGAAATAATTTTTCAAAAATCTGATATTCCGTATTTTAACAAAAATATCGATTATCGCGGAAATGTCTCGAACCGCATGGCACGCAAATTCTACGAAAGACACGGTGCTGAAACGATTGATGATGCTTTTGAACTGAATCCGAAGTTGACCGATACAAATTTAATGACAACCCGATATTGTTTAAAATTTGAAACGGGTAATTGTCCCATTCATCAAAAATCAACAGCAAAAAAATTACAAGAACCTTTGTTTTTAACCAATGAACACGGCACTTTTGAATTGGAATTCGATTGTAAAAATTGTATTATGATTTTGAAAAATAAGAGCCGTTTGTCAAATGTTAATACCGAATTAAAGACCTGGAAATAATAATTTTCTGAATTTCTGAAGTTCCTTCGTAAATCTGCGTTAATTTAGCCTCACGCATCAAACGTTCTACCATGTATTCTTTCACGTAACCGTATCCACCGTGTATTTGTACGGCTTCCGTTGTTACAAACATTGCCGTTTCGGCGGCAAAAAGTTTTGCAATGGCACCGGCTTTTGAATAATCTTTGTGCTCGTCTTTCATTTTAGCGGCTTTGTAAACCAATAAACGTGCGGCTTCCGTTCGTGTTTCCATGTCGGCTAATTTAAAAGCGATACCTTGATGTTCGCCGATATATTTTCCAAACGATTTTCGCTCTTTTGAATATCGAACTGCCAAATCCAAAGCCCCCTGTGCAATTCCGAGAGCTTGTGCGGCAATTCCGATTCGTCCGCCGTTGAGGCAAGCCATTGCAAGTTTGAATCCGAAACCGTCGATACCGATGCGGTTGTCTTTCGGAACTTTCACATCGGTAAACATGAGCGAATGTGTGTGTGCCGAACGCATTCCCATTTTATTTTCCGGCGGTCCTATAACAAAACCCGGACTGTTTCGCTCGACAATAAAAGCGTTGATTCCATGCGAACCTTGCTCCGGGTGAGTTTGTGCAAAAACCAAGAAATATTTGGCTTCCGAAGCATTGGTAATCCAATTTTTTGTTCCGTTCAAGATATAAAAATCGCCGTTCTGAATCGCTGTCGTTCGTTGCCGCGAAGCGTCGGAGCCGGCTTCGGGTTCCGACAGGGCAAAAGCACCTATTTCTTGCCCCATTGCCATCGGAGCAAGGAACAGGCGTTTTTGATTTTCGGTTCCGTGATGCTCCAATGCCCAATTGACAAGCGAATTTTGTACCGACATAACAACCGATACCGAAGCATCTATTTTCGAAATTTCTTCCATCGCCAGCACGTAAGAAAGCGTGTCCATACCTTCGCCGCCGTATTCAACAGCAGTCATCATGCCCATGAAACCGAGTTCCTGCATTTTTTTGATTTGTTCCGTGGGCGCAATCGCTTTATCGTCGCGCTCCGTAACACCCGGTAAAAGTTCGGTTCGGGCAAAATCGCGTGCCGTATTTTTGACCAAAAGTTGATCTTCTGTGAAGTTGAAATCCATACAGTGGTGGTTTTTGGAAAAATTAGAATTCAAAATGATTTATGCAAATATATCAATTTATGCCTTTTTTGGATACAAAAACCAACAAATTATCTTAGATTTTTTTCACTTCATAATATTTACTAATTTTAGGCGTTGAAATATGTTGATATTAATCAAAATCAACAAATCAGCGCATCAACAAATCAGCATCTTAAATTTATGTTCACACTTTTAAAGAAAGAACTTGCCGGATTTTTCAGCTCTTTAA
>DYMH01000061.1 GCA_020721645.1 Draconibacterium orientale | reverse complement strand
TTGCAACACGCTCATAATCCGGTCAATTGGTTTGCGTGGAGCGAAGAAGCTCTCGAAAAAGCGAGAAACGAAAATAAATTAATTCTCGTCAGTGTTGGTTACGCAGCGTGTCATTGGTGTCATGTAATGGCACACGAATCGTTTGAAAACGAGGAGATTGCAGCTCAAATGAATCGCGATTTTGTCTGTATAAAAATTGACCGCGAAGAGCGACCCGATATTGATAAAATCTACATGAATGCCGTGCAACTGATTACAGGACAAGGCGGCTGGCCACTAAATTGTTTCGCACTGCCCGACGGAAGTCCGGTTTGGGGCGGAACTTATTTTCGCCCCGAACAATGGAAGCAAATTCTCGAAAGCCTTACAATTTCGTACAAAACACAACCTGAGCGTTTTGAACAATCGGCAGCCGAAATAAAACAAGGAATTATCAATTCTGATTTAATATCAAAAAATACTGAAAGCATCGATTTTAGTTTCGAGAAATTGCAAAATGCCGTTGATAATTACAAAACTCATTTTGATATGAAATTCGGCGGAACACGCAATGCACCTAAATTTCCGCTGCCTGTCTCGCTCAATTTTTTAATCGATTATTTGTTTTACACAAAAGATGATACGATTCAAAAATATCTTTCCGTAACATTAGAAAAAATGGCATGCGGCGGCATTTACGACCAAATAGGAGGCGGATTTGCACGATATTCGACAGATGAAAAATGGTTCGCCCCGCATTTCGAGAAAATGTTGTACGACAATGCTCAACTTATCAGCTTGTACAGCAAGGCTTTTCGACAAAATCCAAATCCGCTGTACCGTAAAACTGTTTACGAAACTATCGAATTTTGCGAACGTGAATTACGTTCGCCTGAAAATGCGTTTTATTCGTCATTAGACGCCGACAGCGAAGGAGAAGAGGGACTTTTCTACGTTTGGAACAAATCGGAAATCGATGAAATTTTAGGTTTGGAGTCGGAAAAATTTTGTAAATATTTCAATATAACAGAAGACGGAAATTGGGATAACAAGAAAAATATTTTGTATGTAGATTCTGAAATCCCTGAAATTTCGGATAGTTTAAAAAAATCAATTTCTAAGTTGTTGAATATCCGAAACAAAAGAATCCGCCCCGGACTGGACGATAAAATTCTGACTTCGTGGAATGCGTTGATGGTTTCGGCTTATTGTGAGGCTTTTGAGGCATTCGGTGAATCTTCGTTTTTAGAAAACGCAAAACAAACAGCCGATTTTATATTGGCAAAACAATCGAATTCAGATTTTAAACTCAATCGAAATTTTAAAAACGGAATTACGTCAATTAATGGATTTTTAGATGATTATGCACTTACAATCGAGGCATTTTTAAATCTATATAAATCATCGAACAACGAAAAGTTTTTAAAATCGGCAAAACATTATGCAGATTATACACTTAATCATTTTTTTAATCCGGAAACTAATCTATTTTTTTATACTTCCGATAAAGACAAAGTGATTGTTACTCGCAAAACTGAAATCGACGATAATGTCATAGCTTCGTCTAATTCTGTAATGTCTCAAAATCTCTATAAACTCGGAATATACTTTTATGATGAAAAGCTTACTGAAATTGTGCGAAGTTCAGTTAATTTGATGTACAATAATATAATTCGCAATATCGGATTTTTTTCTAATTGGGCTTCACTTTTTATAAATTTTTCATTGCCTCTAATTGAAATTGTCATTATAGGAAACCAAGCTGTGTCTTTTCAAAATTTATTGATTCAAAATCGACAAAATGTGATATTTACTGCAATTTCGGAGAATGAAAGCGAGATTCCGATTTTCAAGAATCGATTTATTGAAAATAGAACTGCAATTTATATCTGTAAAAACCACATTTGTAAACTCCCGGTGTTTACCATCGCAGAAGCAAAACGACTTATAAATCAATGAGTTTACCTTTGTAAATCGGACATTTTGGCAGCAATTAATATTTTATTGTGATATTATTTTATAACTTTGTTAACTATTTCTTTCAGGTTTTCAAACTTAAAAGGTATAAAATAATACAACAAAATTAATGTAAACTATTTTGAATTATTAAATGTTTAACCGAAAAAAAACATATTTCGTCAAAAATATGTGAAAATGAATTAAATATTTAGCAAATTTCATCAATTTTTAATACTAATTTTAAACATAATGCTATGAAAAAAAATTTACTTTTGTTTGTATTTTTGTTGTCACTCAACGCAGTGAACAGCTTTGCTCAGCTCGAGGATTGGGCATTCTCAAAACCTCTATATTTGACCGGTGCAGTTGACGATACTTTAAGAAACACACCAATTTCATTGGTTATCAACACCCAAACATTAGTTACAAACGGTCAAATGATGGCCGATGGTTCTGACCTGAGATTTGCCGAAAACTGTCTTGGAAATAATATTTATGGTTACTGGATAGAATCAGGAATGAACACTGAATCTACAGTTGTGAGAGTAATAATCGATAGTCTTATTTCTGACGATATACGATCGATCTACATATTTTATGGTAATCCGGCGGCTCTTCCGCAAAGCAATATATCGAATGTAAGCTATTCGGCGACCGACAGTGTTACAGGTCTGGCACAGGGCGGCGTTGTAACTTCTCAAAGAGGATTTCGTTTCAAACCAAATGTTGATATTTATGCAACAAGTTTTGGAAAATATGAACCAAACGGCACGACACGTTATGTAACATTATTTAACGCCGACACGGAATCTAAAGTAGGCCAGATGCAAGTCTCCGGAGCTGCTGCAACATATTCCTATCAAAACCTAACACAGCCCATACTACTTGATGCAGATTCAACATACATTTTAGCCCTTTACCAAGGAGGTAGTGATGGATATTATTACGGACCATCGACTCAAATCGGTGAACATCTCACATATATTGATATGCGATATTGTAATGTTTGCGACCAAAATACATTTCCAACAAATACATTAGCTGATATGCATTACGGAGTACCTGATTTGCTTTATTTTCCGGTTAATGCAATACCGTCTCCAAGTGTCAGCGAATTTATACCTGCAGAGCTTACTACATGCGACAGTATTGTAATAAATTCGGTTACATACAATGAAACAGGCTTATACAACATTACAATTCCAAACAGTATGGGTTGCGACAGTGTCATATTTTTGAATCTCACAATCAGCAACAGTCCTTTTGCCGGAGAAGGTTCCTCCGCCTCAATTTGTAGTAACTCCACTCCAACGGTTGATCTGTTTACTTATTTATCAGGAGAATATGCCGTTGGTGGAACTTGGGTTGATTTAGATTTAACAGGAGCTCTTATCGGAAGTGAATTCACAACAACATCTGTTTCACAATCAGCAACTTACAATTTCGCTTATGTTGTTGAAGGAGCACCTGCATGCGATAACGATACTGCTTTTGTTGATTTATTTGTGGATATATGCTTCGGTATTTCTTCGATATCAAATTCTGATATCCATATTTTTCCGATGCCTGCAACCAATATGCTAACAATTGAAGGGATTGATATTCGTTCAATAGAACTATTCACATTACAAGGAACATTAGTAAAAGAGATATTTTACCCTGCAAAAGAAAAATATTCGTTCGACATTTCGTTTTTATCGGAAGGTGTTTATAATATTAAGGTAAATTCTAAAACCGGAACCTCCAACCACAAGCTGATAAAATATTAATTTACAACACGATACCAAACAAGCCTGAGAAAATTTCTCAGGCTTGTTTTATTTTTAATATTGATGATTCAAATACATAATTAATTCATTATTAGGGTATTGAACATTAATTCATTTTCTTTGAATCAAAAATAAATCAAATGCAAACAAATCCATTTTCATTTTCCAAGCGATTTCAAAGTTTCAAATATGCTTTTAACGGCTTGATTATCTTGATTCGAGAAGAGCATAATGCAAGAATACATATAATTGCAGCCGTTTTGGCGATAATTTTGGGATTTGTTTTGGAAATTTCGCTAACAGAATGGATATCAATTATTTTTGCAATTGCTTTGGTAGTTTCACTTGAAATTATAAATTCGGCAATCGAAAATATTGCAGACTTTATTTCGCCTGAAAAAAACAAGCAAATAAAACGGATAAAAGATTTAGCAGCAGCCGGTGTTTTAGTTGGTGCTATTGCATCGGTTTGTATTGGTTTGATAATTTTTCTGCCTAAGATATTCAAAATTGTGAAGATGTTGTTTTAAAATCGGCATCTTATCTCTTTCTGAATTTGATATAATCTTCTTCATTATTTATATTCAACAATATTTCAGCCATATTGGTTTCAACATTTTTTCGGGTATAGTGGCTTAAAAACTCTTTCAAATTTGTGTCATCAGGTTCATTCTGAGCGGCTTTTGCTATTTTATTACAAACTATAATTGGATGCCCTCCGCGATTCTCAAAAACGGGTACACAAAAACCGAAGCCTTCAATTCCCTTCAATAAAGACTTTAATAAATTTCTATCAGCAAACGGATTGTCAATATTTTGAACAAAAATATAATCCATATCTTCAAGAGCTTTGAAACCTATTTTTAAAGAGGAAAATCGTCCTTTTTCAGGATTTTTATTGACTAATTTCACAATAGCAGGCTCATCAAACGAAGTGAGATTTTCGGGATTCAATATGGTGCAAATGCGTGTACAATCGAAATTTTGATATTGCTGAATGATTGTTTCGATAAACGAAAAGTGTTCATCGAATTGCAATAAAGCCTTAGGAAAGCCCATCCGTGTTGAGTTTCCTGCTGAAAGTATTAATGCTCCGACTGTCATAAAGTGTTAGTACATCGGGATTGTAAACATGATGACGTTATTTACAATATCCTCATTTTCAATTCTATATGAAGTTCTCCAACCAATTTCAAAAGGATACTGGATTCTGAAAATATGAAATTCCAAAAATAATTCCACCCCTGTAGAGCTGTATTGAAAGTGATTTCCGATACCTGCGGGTTTTATATCAGCAAAATCGTAGAAAAATGAGCCTCGCAATCTTTTAAAATATAAAAACGATCCCAATCCCAAATCGGGATACCAAATCGGGAATCCATAATCGACTGATATTTTGCCATATTTTTCGTAAAGAGGCATTTCGTATCCTCGGGGAAACAACATGTAACTTGCAAAAGAATAGTAGTTTGAACGCTCAATTGAGGAATATTTTTTTTGTTCTTCGTATCCTCCTGCAATATGCAGCGAATGATGTTTTAAAATTCCGGGGAAATACAATGAAGAATAGCCTGTTAATAAAAATCCGTTGTAATTGGTATTCAATGGGGTATGTTTATAATTTGCAAATACATAGGCACCAAGCCTTGGATAAATATCACGAAGTGCTTGGCGTTTGTATTTAGAAAAACTCGCTCCATAGGAAAAAGTAGAAAATCCTGCATTCCCTGATTCTGAAAGATATCGGTACAATTTATTATAAACTTCTGTGTACGAATACTCTACATTAATATTCAAATTACTGTAATACAATCCTTTTGAAAGATTCAAGGGCAAAAATACTTTAAAGTTTCCTGCGGCTTCTGTCCAAAAATCATCATCGTAGGAAAGTGTACTGTCCAAATTTCTGACTAAATATTTTTCTTTTCGACTACCATAAGTACCTGATATTTCAAATTTTGGATAGTATTTTGTAAACATAACATCAAGATAGCCTATGGAAGTGTTTGTATTTCTGTTATATACCATACCTGCTGCACTGTAAACAGTATTCAACATATTCCCTGTATTGATGCGAAAATCCACTCCTGTTTCTCCGTAAGGGAATATACCCCAACTGTGAAGATTGAAAGCATGTTTCCATTTTTTATATTTCGTTATCTCATAATTTTGATTTGGCAAGACAGAAGTATCTGAAAAATTGATAGTTCCCTCCTGTTGTTTCAAGTGAGAATATAAGTCAATCCCTGTAAATTGTATATTTTCAATTTTTACCCACGTTTCCGGTCTTAGATTAATTGCTGCTATATCATATCCGTTTATTTGATAATCGATATAAAGCATTTTGTCTCCTTTTATTTTGGGATTGAAAGCTCCAAATTGAGAAGAAACGATTTGATAAATTTGTTTTGTATTCCGATTGACAGCGTAGATATTATCAATTCCACTTCTCGGCGAATTGTAAATAATATAGTCTTGGTAGAATACCGGACGCCCAATATTTTCGGAAGAATAGGGAAGTACAGTTTCTATTTTTCCTGTTTCAATATTGATTATTTCTAAATCGCTGCCACCTATTTTACTTGCAGTAAAAACAATTTCTTTGCCATCGGTTGCCCATTGTGGTGTTCTCAGGAAATGGTTTTTAAAATCGAACACCTGAATTTCATTGCCTGTTTGAGTATCAATAAGAGCTAAAAAACAATTCATATCCGAACCGTATTTCACAGCCGCAATAGTGCTGCCGTCAGGCGATAGAGCGGGAGCGAAGTACTTTCCTTTTTTGGTAAGTTGAATTTCTTTTTTAGTGGAAACATCGTAAATCACAATGTCGGAATAATCTCTCAGTCCCCACCTTTTATCGGGATTTTGGCGTGCCCATGTAACTTTTGTTCCTGCAACCGAAATCATGCCGGCATCGGAATCGGTAATTTTCTTTTCGGTACCGTTGGGGAAAATTTGAAAGAGAGCCGAAATATTTTCTAAACTGCCTCGTCGAACAATGATGCTGCTGTCGGGCAAATAATGCGGATCGTTGTAATTTGTCCAACACCTTTTTTTGTGTATATTAATTTTATTAAAATCGGTTTTAATCGTCTTATCGGTTTGAGTTTTCCATTCATTTCCAAGTTCGTTCATTGTTTTATCATACAACTGTCTTTCGTTATTGCCCGTGTGGTATTTCACGCTCATTGAGAATGCATAGGGCCATATTGGAAATGCAGTTGTTGACGAAATTACTTTATCAAAAATATCGGCACCGTATTGTTTTCGGGCATAAGACGTAAGCAACCAACCTAAGTGGTAATGGGTCGGATACATATCTTTATACGATTGCAGTTTTGCTTTATTATAAGAATACTTTACACCATTGACTAACATTGTTCTTATTTGCATGTTGAATTGCGGTATTCTGCCGCGACCGCCTTCTGAAAATGCGGTTTCTGTACAAACGGCATCACCCTCAAAAAACCAATAAGGTATCGAAAATTGCCCCATCAATTGACCTGTTTGCCCGTAGAGTGTACTGAGTATTCGTGTAATTCTACTGTTAATTTTTGAATATTGCACAACGTGTCGATATTCGTGCGTTCCGAGAGTGGTAAGCCAATCAACGTTTCCAAGCTCAGCTACTGATTGTTCCGGAGTTGTAAACCAAACCGAACGTCGCGGTCTCAATCCTGCAAAACCGTTTGCAGTTGTCGATTGGTTGAACAAGAGTACAGGAATTGATTTGGGTTTTGTTTTTAGTGTTTGTGTTTCAAAGTCGTAGATATAATCAAGTAAATTTGCAACTCTCAATGCTTCTTTTGAGAGTTCTTTCGAGAAAATAATTGTTGCATGTTTTGTCTCAATTTGTTTCCATTGTAAATCGGGAGGATTTTCCTGTGCAAATCCGCTGAAATTAACATAAGTCAGAAACAATATTCCAAATATTTTTCTCATATAGAAGTATCTTTTCGATTTTCGTTTCGCTCGTCTAATTCAAATATATCGCCTTCCTGACTTTTTGCATATTTAAGTTCGTTTCTGACTTCAGCCATTGCCTTGGCTTTGTTGTCTTTGGTTTTATTTTTCAGGTCTGGATTTTGATCTGAATTTTGGTTAATATCATCAGGTAATTTTTCTTGAATTAATTTAATTTTGTCCTGTTCTTCTAATTTTTTCTTTTCTGCTTTTTCGAGTTCTTTCTGTATTTTTTCCTCTTCATCGGTTTTTTCTTTTTCGAGCCGGTCTAACTCTCGTTGGCGTTCTTCCTCTTCTCGCATCTGCCTCAAAAGTTCTTCTTCGGTAATTACTTTTTCTTCTACATTTTCGGCACACAAATCTTCGTTAGAGATTTCGGCTTCGGTAACTTTTGATATTTCTGTTAATCCCAATTGTTGTTCTTTGGCTTTTTCGTTCCATTCGTTCATTAGAGCAATTCTCATTTGAACGTCTTCTGTTTTTAAAAAATCAGAGGTGTACATCTGCAATGGCGAAGCATAGGTCCAAATTCGGGTCCAAATCCGGAAAATTATAAATAGCTGTTGAACGAAAAACATAATTAAAACGCCTCCGGTAGTGTGGGTTCCCACATATGCATCGGCATAAAAATATCCGAAAACCACGAAACCGGGCAACACAATTAACATTAAATATAAGAAAAACGTTTTGAAAAAATTTCTTTTGACATAAGAAAATCCTCCTTTAATTGATTGAATTGCTGACGCTTTATCGTATAAAACTGAATTATATTTTGAATAATCCGAAATAAGTAAAACTGTTACAAATAGTATTGTCCAAATAACAAAACTAACAGAGAACAACCAATAAAATTCGGCTTCTGTTGTATTGTCCGAGACAAATAAAAAAGCAGGGATAAAAACGATGAAAACAACAACGATTTGAGTAAGTACCATGAAGAGGCTAATTTTCAAAAATCGAAAAAAATTATAGCCTGCTCCGGAAAAGAAGGAAGTCATTGTAAATATATCTTGGTTCAAAGTTCTGATAATACCACCGGCTAAAAAAATACTGATTATCCAATAAACAACTGCCACCCATACGACTTGTAACAGCAGTACCAAAATCCCATCGCGGTTTTGATAGATAAAATCAACAAACAATGCAGTATCAAACTTTGAAAGTAATACATCTATCGATTCTGAATATCCAAGTTCGCGTTTCATCAAACCATAGAGTGGAAATGCAATGAGAATGCCGAGTATCACGTTGATAAGATAAATCAAAAATACCGGTTTCGGAATTTTTATAGACTCTTTTAATCCGTAATAATAGGCTTTAAATATATTCATATTATTTATTTTTACTTATTCGATAGATAATTTTTAGGCAAAATAAGCAACTGATTGCATAATGTTTTGCAACCAAAACAAAAATTTCAAAACGTATTTATAAATTCCACTTTTGTGTAAATAAATCTGCTTACTGTTATTTAAATAATTTGTATCCACTAAAAGTATGTGCTCTGGATCGATAACTGCTTTTATTATTTTTGAATTTCCCTCAAAAACAAACTCTTTACTTCTATTTTTCCCGTTCCAATATTTTTTAATTTTCGTCCCGTTTTCAAATTCTATCAATACGTCAACGGGGAGAATTATTTCGCCTTTTCTTAATAAAATAATTTTTGACCTGTATTTTTCCTGTTCCGTATCAGCATTCATTTTTACAACCGTTGTTCCTACTTTGTCGTATGCTCCGATGTTACCAACCAATTGAATATTAGATATTTCTTTTAATTCATAATCGCAAAACGTTGAGCCGTAGAGAAATTGGTTAAAATATCCCAAAATATCCGGTTTTTGCAATGATGTATCGTTTTTCATTACACCTTGTGCTGTTTTAATAAAATCCTGACTAACAGGATGTTGAAAACTGTACAATTGATAATATTTTTGAACGATTTCATCGGTTTTTTCTCTGCCGATTAAATTATCGAAAGTAGTGAGAAAAACAGCAGGTTTATCGTTCATTGTGGGTAAAAATTCTTGAATTGGGATATTCCACGAAAAATTATTCGTTTCTGCAAGCTTTATTATTTCATCGTGCACATAATTAGAACGTTGATATTCAGCAGTTCCCGAACGAATACCCCAAAAGTTGACAAACGATTGCTCTTTGCCTAAGTTTTCGTCCATAATTCGAGACTCAAAATATGCAGAAAAACCTTGGTTTAACCATGGTTCTTCGACTTCGTTATTCGCCAAAATTGCCATAAAGTATTGATTTGCAATTCCGTTTGCAACCACCGATTCCGTAATTCGAAATCCTTTTGTAAGATAGGCAGGTGCCATGCCTGTTATTAAAGTTGGATATTGATTTGCACCGGCACGAAAGGCATAAAGCGGCGGGTCAACTATTGTCAGAGTAGAGTAGGGATAAGCTCCCACATGCTTGTCTAAATAATCCAACGAAGCAAATGCCGTATTAAAATATCGTAAAATCGATTCGGTATGTTCCTGTTGTAACATCAAAATGACATTTGTGCGATTTTTCCATTTTCGTACAGTGGTTTTAAAATCAGGCGATGCTGTCCACGCAAAATCTATCATATCATTTGCCCGAAATAAAAAAGACTTTGTGCCGTCGCCGATATTTGCCGATTTTATTTGCTCTCCGCTTGCTCCGACACTAAAATCTTCGGGTACATTTATTGTAACGTTATAAACTCCAAAATCGGAAAAAAATCCGGAATTTCGGTGATATTGATGACAGTTCCATCGACTTTTTGTTGCATACCCTTCACCTTTTGTTTCATAAACACCAATTTTCGGAAACCATTGAGCTATCATGTAAAAATCTTTTGCATAACCTGTTCGGTCGATAATTTTAGGTAATTTGGTCCGAAATTCAATTTCAATATCTTTTGTTTGTCCGGGTTTGACAGCATCTTTCAATCTGACACTAAATACCGTTTGATCGTTCAGATTTTGGTCATCAGGCTGTAAATATCTCAACGTTTTTGTAATGTCTTCGCCTCCAACAAGGGCAATATGTTGTATTTCAATCCACCCCCAAATGTCATCATCGGCAATAGATATCCAATTTGCCGACAGATAATCTACCGATTCCTGCATGTACGATGAAGATGTATTTTTAAATGCATTCATATAGGCGTGAAAGTGCAATTCATGGATTGTATCTGATGATGTATTTCGCCAATGCAGAATCATTTTTCCATTCAACATTTTGAGTTTGGTATCCAATTTTACTTGAATATCATAACATGCAATTCGCGTACTTTTAATTTCAAAATCGGGCTCCTGAGCTTGCTGAAATTGAATTATTAACGTGTTTATCAATAATATAAGACTTATTTTTACAACTTCTGTTCTCATAAATTTAGGGGCAATTTTTTGAGTTTATTTTCAAAATTATAAAAATTTTTCATGTTATGTATAAAAATTTATCAAATTCGTAAAATAAGTTTTCAACAAGAGAGCCGAAATTCATAGTTTATCGGCTTCCTAAACTAATTTATCAGTTTTACAAATTAAAAAACTGTATTCCACACGATTAAAGCATTTTAAAACTATTTTAACAAAAGAAATATTTAAAACATTCGAACGAGATGAAGCTTTGTCCAAAATTACCAAACTAAAAATCAATCACTAAAATGTAAACTATTGAAAATAAACGAATTAAGTAAATAAAAAATACGATTCTATTTAACATATTAAAAACAATGTTGATTATCAAATATATAGATATTCTAAGGGAATTAAAAAGTACTTTTAAATTTGTATATATCTGAATATTAATTAGTTATAATTAGTCCCATAATATATATTATGTTAAATAGAGTCCACAAAAAAAGAAGTCCTACTAAATTGACTTCTTTTTTTTATGTACTGAAATTAGTTGATACCCGATTCTGCTCCCAAAGCATCTAATTTTTCTCGGAACAATAATTCGTTTTCCTTATCCTTCAATTTATAATAAATACTGCGGAGAATTTCCAATGTTGTTCGGTCTTTTGGATTGATTTCGTGTGCTTTTTTGAAATATTCTGCCGAATTTTTCAATTCTTCTTTCGCTTTATCCAGAAATTCATCCGATTTTTTATCGTCTTTAAACATTTCATAAACATAAGTCGATTCGTTTAAATCAATTTCGTGCATTTTATAGTGCATTCTTCCGATATTGTAGAGTGCATTGAAAAATTTTGCATCTTTTTGTAAAGCCGAATTGTACAATTCTTCTGCTGTTTTATAATTTTCATTCAAAGGCAGTTTTAAATTCTCTACAACAGCTGCTTGGGCATCACGTTTTTTATCGAAAACTTCTTTTTCTTTTGGTTTATCGTTTCTGTGTCGAAATGCTTCTTTTTTATAGGCAATTGCCGAATCCATCGAACTTTTAAACTTCACAGCTAATTCATCATATTTATTGTCATAAATACTGCCCTTTGCGGAGTAATACGATGGATTTTCGGGATTATTGGACAAGGCAAGGTCTAAATACGAAATCACCTTATCAGTTTCATTTTTAGAAATATAGAAATTAATTAAGTCGATAACAATTTGTTCTTCATTTGGGTATTTTTCAAAGCCTTCTTTTATCTTAGCTTCATAAGTAACACTATCTCCTTCAAGTCGATACGTATCAGCAAAATAATGGAACGACATTCCGGCTTCATAGTTGTTATCGATGCAATATCGAAAATGTTTACTTGCATCTTTGTATTTTCCCGCTTCGGTCCCAATGATGCCTGCATAATAATTCAAAACTTTTTCGCTGAATGCTGTATCTGCTTCTGTTCTCGGAAACTCAGCAATTTTCAAGCCCAAAACCAAATAGTCATAAGCATTTTTAAAATCTTTTTTCTGATAAAGTTCAATACCTTTATTTACAAGCCCACCGCGTATTAAGGCTGCTTTTTCTTTTGCCGTTGTTTTGTTTCTGAATTTAGGGTCCAATTCATCGGCTTTATAATATGCTTCTGCGGCTTTATTTATCGCCAAGGGGTCAATAAAATCTGTCTCTTCCCACGAGTCCAATTTCCCGCCGATAAATACTAATTTCTTTTGAGCATAAACCCATATTTCTTTGTCGCCTTCGGTCGCTTTTGAAAGCGGTTTGCCAACCAATTGATCGGCTCCGAAATTCATTCCTTCCGTTATTGCGGGCATACCAACATATAAACCCGAGGTGTTAAAATTTGATATTGTGTAATACAAGTCTCCGCGACTTTCCCACGTTTTGGCTTTAATGTTCTTTTTGGGATTTGTGATTTCTTCATCACTTTTCGCTTTTTTCTTTACAAGTCCCTCCCATGTGTCTGTTTCTTGGGCAAATACATTTGCCATACTTACGAGCAGTACTAAAATTAACGATATTCTTTTCATCTGAGTTAAAAATTTGTGTTAAAAAAATTATTCTAAATTATCTGTATTTTCTTCATTTTCAAAGTTTTCAGCATCAATTTCGTTTCCGTTTTCGTCGCCTGAAAGCTCCGTTGTTTCATCTTCGGGAGTTTCGCCTTTATCTACTTTCGCTACCGAAGCAATGAGGTCATCTCGCAAATCTATCAATTTTACACCTTGTGTTGCTCGTCCTACGACGCGGATTCCGTCCACCGAAAGACGTATTGTTACTCCCGATTTGTTGATTATCATGAGGTCATTCCCATCAACAACATTTTTTATAGCGATTAATTCGCCGGTTTTCTCGGTAATATTCAGTGTCTTTACTCCTTTCCCGCCGCGTTTGGTAATACGATAATCTTCCAATTTTGAGCGTTTGCCGAAACCGTGTTCCGATACAACTAAAATGTCGTCGGCTCCATCTTTTTCAATGCAAATCAAACCAATCACCTCATTGTCTGCACCAATATTCATTCCGCGAACTCCGGATGCTGTGCGTCCCATCGGACGAACATCTTGCTCATTAAATCGAATTGCTTTCCCTTTTCGGGCAGCAAGTATTATTTCGCTGGTTCCGTTTGTAAGTTTAGCGGCTATCAACGAATCGCCTTCGCGAATTGTAATCGCATTTATCCCGTTTTGTCGGGGGCGGGAATAGGCTTCCAATGATGTTTTTTTGATAATACCCTGCTTTGTCCCAAGAATGATATAATTGTTTTTCAGATATTCTTCATCGTTCAGCGTTTTAACATTCATGTATGCCATCACACTGTCGCCGGGCTCTATATTAATCATGTTTTGTATCGCACGACCTTTTGAAGTTTTTGTTCCTTCCGGAATTTCATAAACTTTCAACCAATATACTTTTCCTTTTTCGGTGAAAAACAACATGTGGTTGTGCATGCTTGCAATGTACAGATGTCGTAAAAAATCTTCATCGCGCGTCGTGCTGCCTTTCGAGCCTTTACCACCGCGATTTTGGGTTTTAAATTCCGTTAGATTTGTTCGTTTGATATAACCAAGATTTGAAATGGTGATAGCAACTTCATCATCGGCATAGAAATCTTCGGGGTTAAATTCTTCCGAGGAATAGATTATTTCCGTTCTTCGTTCGTCTTTATATTTTTCTTTGATTTCCTGTAATTCGTCTTTAATTATTTGAACGCGAAGCATTTTATCGGCTAATATAGCTTTCAATCGTTCAATTAAATCCATAACTTCTTGATATTCGGCTCGCAGTTTATCAATTTCGAGACCTGTTAATTTCTGCAAACGCATATCCAGAATGGCTTTGGCTTGCAGCTCGGACAGATTAAAAGTCTGCATCAATCCGTCTTTCGCTTCTTCCGGGGTTTTGGAACCGCGAATCAGGGCGATGACTTGGTCCAAATGGTCCACTGCAATTATCAATCCTTCAAGAATATGTGCTCTTTTTTCGGCTTGTTCGAGTTCAAATTGAGTTCTTCGATAAATAACATCGTGGCGATGTTCCACGAAATAATGAATCAATTCTTTAAGGTTCAATAATCTCGGTCGCCCTGCAACCAATGCAATACTGTTGGTGCTGAACGATGTTTGAAGTGCTGTATATTTGTATAATTTATTGAGTACGACATTGGCAATGGCATCTTTTTTCAATACAAAAACAATTCGCATACCATCGCGGTCAGATTCATCGTTGGCGTAAGTAATGCCGTCAATTTTCTTTTCGTTCACCAAATCGGCGGCTTTTTTAATCAATTCCGCTTTATTAACCATGTACGGAATTTCTGTTACTATGATTTTTTCACGTCCCGACCCGCTGGTTTCAATATGTGTTTTGGCACGTAAAACCATGCGTCCGCGACCGGTTAAATATGCGTCTTTAACTCCTTGGTAACCATATATCGATGCTCCTGTCGGAAAATCGGGTGCTTTTATTATTTTTATTAAATCTTCAATTTCAATATCGTTGTTGTCCATGTAAGCAACGATTGTATCTATGGTATCGGACAAATTGTGAGGCGGCATATTTGTTGCCATTCCGACGGCAATTCCCGAAGCTCCGTTAATCAACAAATTGGGAATACGTGCCGGCAAAACGGTGGGCTCTTCCAACGAATCATCGAAATTTAATTGAAAATCAACCGTATTTTTATCCAAATCATACAATAATTCTTCGGCAATTTTCTTTAATTTGGCTTCCGTGTATCGCATTGCGGCAGGGCTGTCGCCATCAACAGAGCCGAAATTTCCCTGCCCGTCAACAAGTGGATATCGCAACGACCATTCTTGTGCCATGCGAACCATCGTAAAATATACCGAACTGTCGCCGTGAGGGTGATATTTTCCCAAAACTTCTCCGACAATTCTTGCCGATTTCTTATATGTTTTGCTTGATGTTACTCCTAATTCACGCATACCAAACAATACGCGTCGGTGAACAGGTTTCAATCCATCACGAACATCAGGTAAGGCACGTGATACTATAACCGACATCGAATAATCGATGTAGGCACTTTTCATCTCATTTTCAATGTTTATTACTACAATTTTGTCTTTTTCGTCCATTTTTTAACGCTTAATATTGTTTTCAAATCATTCTGAATCAAATATTATTGTCCGAATCTTTGAAATTTAAGCCGCTAAATTAATGATTTATTATGAATTATTTCCGTTTTTTTTTATGATTTATCAACATGTCTGTGCAAAATTATTTTTATCTGTTTCATTTTACTTTTGTATTTTTGAAACTTCTAAAAAATTTAATCCTACATGTTAATGAATAAGGTAAAACCCGATGTAAAAATAGAAGATTCCTGGAAACAACTGCTTAATGATGAATTTGGCAAAGAATATTTTATCAACTTATCCGAATTTGTTAGTGAAGAATATAATAACTATACGATATTTCCACCGGCATCACAAATTTATAAAGCTTTTGAATTATGTCCCATTGATATTTTAAAAGTTGTTATTATCGGTCAAGACCCGTATCACGGTGTCGGACAAGCTAATGGTTTGTGTTTTTCGGTAAATGATACTGTTAAAAAACCACCTTCTTTACAAAATATTTTTAAAGAGATAAAAAATGATTTAGCCTTGGATATTCCAATTTCCGGAAACCTCGAACGCTGGGCAAAACAAGGTGTTTTTCTTTTAAATGCCATACTGACTGTGAGGGCAGATTCGCCGGCATCACACCAAAACAAGGGTTGGGAAATTTTTACAGATACAGTAATTCAACAAATATCACAAAAAAATCAAAATGTTGTCTTTATTTTGTGGGGGGCTTATGCACAAAAAAAGAAACAAATCATCGATTCAACGAAACATTACATTTTAGAATCGGTTCATCCTTCGCCTCTTGCAGCAAACAGAGGGTTTTTCGGAAACAAACATTTCAGCAAAACAAATCAATATCTAAAATCAAAAAATATCTCTGAAATTAATTGGTAAAAAAATATTAATTGAATCTTTAAGGGTTTTTTATACTTTTGCAAGTTAGGAACAGCATTTTTTATACTAAATATAAATACAATGGACTCAAAATTTTCAGAACGAATAATGAAAATATTAGCATACAGCAAAGAAGAGGCTGTAAGGCTCGGCAATGATTATATCGGAACCGAACATATCTTTTTGGGAGTTTTGCGCGAAGGCAAAGCTGAAATATTAACTGTTTTAAAAGATTTGGGCTTGAATTTAGATAAATTTAAAAAATCTATCGAAAATAAAATAAAAACCGATTTAATTATTTCCGAATTTGATGCCGAACATATGCCTTTACAAAAAACTACCGTCAGAGCTTTAAAAATTGTTTATCTCGAAGCAAGGTCGTTAAAAGAAACTGAAATTACACCCGACCACTTGATACTCGCAGTTTTAAAAGATGAAAGCGGTATTGTTGCCGAATTGATGAAAAATATTGACATCGACTACGATATAGTTAAATCGACTCTTATTAACAGTCCGTCATCAAAAGCTAATGAAGATGAGATGGGCGACGAAGAAGATGAAGACGATTTCGATGAAGAGGAAGACAAATCCTTCAAAGCCAAAAAAGACAGCAATTCGGAAACACCGGTTCTCGATAACTTTGGCATGGACTTAACAAAAGCTGCTTCCGAAAATAAATTAGACCCAATCGTGGGACGTGAAAACGAAATCGAACGTTTGGTGCAAATTCTCAGCCGTCGTAAAAAAAACAATCCCATACTCATCGGTGAACCGGGTGTCGGAAAATCAGCAATTGCAGAAGGTCTGGCAATTCGTATCATAGAAAATAAAGTGTCGCGGGTACTGTTTGGAAAACGCATTGTAACACTCGATTTGGCTTCGGTTGTTGCAGGAACAAAATATCGCGGGCAATTTGAAGAACGAATGAAAGCAATTTTAAACGAACTTATCAATTCGCCAAATGTCATTTTATTTATTGACGAAATTCATACAATTGTCGGAGCCGGCGGTGCAAGCGGTTCATTAGACGCTTCAAACATGCTGAAACCGGCTTTGGCTCGAGGAGAAATCCAATGTATCGGTGCCACAACACTCGACGAGTTTCGTCAGTATATCGAAAAGGACGGAGCTTTGGAGCGTCGATTTCAAAAAGTAATCGTTGACCCCACAAATCCCTCCGAAACTCTCGAAATACTTAATAATATTAAGGAACGCTACGAAGACCATCACAATGTAACTTACACTCCTGAAGCCTTGGCGGCTTGTGTTAAACTCACGGACAGATATATCAGCGACCGTCATTTACCCGATAAAGCAATTGATGCCCTCGATGAATCCGGCTCGCGGGTTCATATCTCCAATATTTCTGTTCCCAACGAAATTACAGAACTTGAAACAAAAATCAATGAAATTTTAAAAATGAAATTGAAAGCGGTTAAAGACCAAGAGTTTGAACTTGCCGCGTCGTTTCGTGATGAAGAACACAAAGTCGAAATGCAACTCGAAGCAGCCAAAGAACGTTGGACTTCAAATATCTCAAAAAACAGAGAAATTGTAAAAGAAGCAGATGTCGAAAAAGTTGTTGCAATGATGACCGGCGTGCCCGTTCAAAGAATTGCAACCGCAGAAGGAACTCGGCTTTTAAAAATGAAAGAAGAATTAAAAGAAAAAGTCATCGGACAAGACGAAGCTGTTGCAAAAATTGTTAAATCAATACAAAGAAACAGAGCCGGATTAAAAGACCCGAAAAAGCCAATCGGAACTTTCATTTTCCTCGGACCGACAGGTGTCGGCAAAACACATTTAGCCAAGATGCTTTCCGAATATCTTTTCGATACACAAGATGCACTCATTCGTATCGATATGAGCGAGTATATGGAAAAATTCTCGGTTTCCCGACTTGTCGGAGCCCCTCCCGGATATGTCGGCTATGAAGAAGGCGGACAACTCACCGAAAAAATTCGCCGAAAACCTTATTCCGTACTACTTTTAGACGAAATAGAAAAAGCACACCCCGATGTTTTTCATCTCTTGCTTCAAGTTCTCGATGAAGGACAATTGACTGATAGTTTGGGAAGACGAATCGATTTTAAAAATACAATTATTATAATGACTTCAAATGTCGGAGCACGACAACTTGCCGATTTCGGAAAAGGTGTCGGATTTACAACAAAAGATTCCGACGAACAAAGCAACAGTGTGATTACTAAGGCTCTGAAAAAAACTTTTGCTCCCGAATTTTTGAATCGTATTGATGATGTGATTTTGTTTGAAACTCTTCAAAAAGAGCACATTCACAAAATTATTGACATCGAATTAAAAGGTCTTTACCAACGTGTTGATGATTTAGGGTTTGAATTGGAAATAACTCCCGAAGCAAAAGATTTTATTGCCGAAAAAGGACACGATTTAAAATTTGGAGCACGACCTCTAAAACGTGCCATTCAAAAATACTTGGAAGATGAAATGGCTGAGGTTATTATCGAAGCTTCCGTAAAAGATGGTGATATTATTAAAGTTGCATTAGACCCAACGACTGTCGAAATAAAAATAGAAATTATTTCATCGGGCAAAAGAAAAAAAGATAAAAAGAAAGATACTGAAACTGAATAAAATTTCAATTCGTTTGAAAATTATTCAAAAATTAATCCTTTTTTTAATGGAAAGTGTAAAAAATAAATTTCTCCGATACATCAAAACAACTTCAACCTCCGATTCAACATCAGAAAAAATACCCAGCTCTCAGGGGCAATTCGAACTGGCAAACATGTTGAAGCGTGAACTGGAAAATATGGGATTGTCAAACGTAAAATTAGATAATAATTGTTACCTGACTGCCGAAATTCCCTCAAACACCGAAAAAACAATTCCGGTAATTGGGTTCATCGCTCATCTGGATACTTCGCCCGACATGCCGGCAGTAAATGTTAAAGCCAAAATTACCGAAAATTACAATGGAGGCGACATCGTTTTAAATCCCGAAAAAAATATCATTCTCTCGCCCAAAGATTTTCCCGAATTAAAAAAATATATCGGACAAAGCTTGATTACAACCGACGGAACAACATTGCTCGGTGCCGATGATAAAGCCGGAATTGCCGAAATAATGACAGTCGCCGAATTTTTAACCGAAAATGACTCCATAAAACACGGCACAATAAAAATAGGTTTTACTCCAGATGAAGAAATCGGGCGGGGTGCCGATTATTTTGATGTTCAAAAATTCGGTGCACAATACGCTTTTACTATTGACGGCGGCGAAATTGGTGAGCTCGAATACGAAAATTTTAATGCTGCCACTGCCCAAATCAAATTTACAGGAAGAAATGTACACCCCGGAACTGCTAAAAATCAAATGATTAATGCAGTTCGCATTGCCATCGAATTCGACCAATTGTTGCCCGGCTTGGAACGCCCAGAAACAACCGAAGGATATCAAGGATTCTTCCATTTGGCACACCTTTCTGGCGATGTGGAATCCGCCAATTCAAACTATCTTATTCGAGATCACGACAAACTGAAATTTGAAGCAAAAAAAAAGAAAATACTTGATGCACGAGACAAAATCAATCAAAATTACGGAAAAATAATTGTTGAAGCCGATATACAAGACAATTATAAAAATATGAAAGAAATGATTGAACCCGTTTTTCATATTGTCAATATCGCAGAAAAAGCCATGCTTGATGCCGATGTGATTCCTAAAATTCAACCCATCAGAGGCGGAACAGATGGTGCAAGACTTTCATTTATGGGCTTGCCTTGCCCTAATATTTTTACAGGTGGTCATAATTTTCACAGTCGGTTTGAATACATTTCCGTTCAATCAATGGAAAAATCAGTCGAAGTGATTCTCAACATTGTAAAAGGATTCAATGAAACTGAAATTGAAATTAATATAATTTAAAAATACTAACACAATTTCTACTTAAAAAACTCAAATACAAAATTCTAAAAATAATTACATCAAATAAAATGAGCATCGTAACAACAATTTTAGGCAAAAT
>DYMH01000203.1 GCA_020721645.1 Draconibacterium orientale | reverse complement strand
TATGTAAAGATGTAAATTTCACTTAAAGTCCTTATTTTCAGCATTATAACTTTATGCTTTTTATACCCGGCTCATAAATATCACTCAATGAAAAATCTACTTCTTTCTTCGGTTATTATTCTGATTATAGGATATTTAGCTTCCATTTTTTTTATACGATTTGATTTGACTTCCGAAAAACGATACACACTTTCGGATTACACCAAAAAATTGTTGAAATCCAATACCGATGATATTTATATTAAAGTCTATTTGGCGGGCGATGATTTATCGGTAGATTTTAAAAAAATGAGCCGCTCTCTGAAAGAATTACTCGATGAGTTTAAAGCTCAAACCGGTTCAAATTTAGAATACGAATTTATCAATCCTACGGCAAGCAGCGATAAAAAAGTTCGCTATGCCTTATATCAACAACTTTTGGAAAAAGGTTTGATGCCCATCGAAAGTCAAGAAGTGAGCGACGATGGTAAGACCTCGCAAAAAATGGTTTTTCCCTGCGTGCTTATCAGCATGAGAGGAAAAGAAATAGGTGTTAACTTGTTGAAAAACGACCCTCATTATGCCCCCGAAAGCCCCGAAAATATTAATAATTCGATTCAAACTTTGGAATATGAAATTACGAATGCAATTCAAAAATTGAGTGTTCGTAAAAAACAACAAATTGCTTTTATTGAAGGACAAAATGAATTGAACGAATATCAAGTGATGGATATTTCGCGAATCCTTTCTGAATACTACGAAGTACGACGGGGTAGAATCGGCGGGCGACCGGGAGTGTTGGACAGTTTCAAAACCATTATCATTGCCAAGCCTCGAACCGAATTTTCGGAACGCGACAAGTTTGTTCTCGACCAATACATCATGAAGGGCGGCAACGTGTTGTGGCTTATCGAAAATACCGAAGTTCGTTTGGACAGTTTGTTTATCAACGGAAAAACCATTGCAATGGGCTCATCGATTAATATTGATGACCAAATTTTTAAATACGGCGTGCGTATCAATCCCAATATTTTGGAAGACAAACAATCATCTCCTATTGGCATTGCCGAAAAAGGAACCGATGGGCAGCCGAAATTGAAACTCTATCCGTGGTATTATTTTCCGATTCTGATAACACAAAACAATCACGTTATCAATAAATACATCAATCCCATAAAAACCGAGTTTCCCGGAACCTTGGACACTGTGAGTGCCGACCCCGAAATTAAAAAAACGGTTTTGTTGCAAAGCTCGCACTATTCGCGAATAGATGCCGTGCCGGCACCCATCGACTTGGCTGATGTCGAAAAACCTTTTGTTGCCGAAATGTACCAAAGCGGTCAGCAAACGGTGGCTGTTTTGTTGGAAGGCACGTTTAAATCGGTTTTTACCAACCGTTCGATGGAAAAATATTTTCCGGAAAATCCGAATATCTCTGTAATTTCAACCGGAAAAATGGCTAAAATGATTATTGTAGGCGATGGAGATATTATAAAAAATGAAGTATCGACCGATGGAAAACCTTATCCGATTGGATTCGATAAATTTTCGCGGCAAACGTACAAAGGCAATCAGGAATTTATTCTCAATGCACTAAATTATCTGTGCGATGACAGCGGTTTGATGTCCATTCGCTCGCGCGAAATGAAATTACGACTTCTGGATACCGACAAGATTAAAAACAACCGACTGATGATAGAGCTTGTCAATGTGGTATTGCCGCTTGTAATGGTTGCTTTGTTCGGAATTGGAATTTACCTTTTTAGAAAAAAGAAATATGCCGGAAAATGAAAATTGACAAGAAATACATAATCGCAGTTTTCGCACTTTTTGTTATCGGAATTGTTGCATGGAATTTCGTATTCAAAACGGAGCAAAGTATTTCGTCTCTTTTTAAAATTAAAAATATCGGCGAAATAGAAAAAGTAGTCATACATAACGGCAAAAAAGATTCGCTTGTGCTCGAAAAGCACGATACGACTTGGTTTGTAAACGGAACAATCGAAGCACGTTCGGAATCCGTACTCGTATTGCTGCAAAGTCTCGAACAAGGAGAAATTCAAAGCCCTGTTTCCGTATCGGATACCGCAGGTGAGAAAGAATTTTTGAGAAAAATCGAAAAAAATGTCGGCATTTATCGAAAAGGCAAAAAATTGAAAACAATTTATTGCGGAAGATACGATTCTACGCTGCGAGCCACCTGTCTTCTATCATCTGAATCGGAAAAAATGTATTTCGTTTCAGTACCCGGAATTGCCGAAGATTACAGTAAAATATTCACAACTCAGACGATTTATTGGTTGAGTGCCAAAATTTTTCATTATCGCCCCGAAGAAATTAAAGAGGTAACAGTGGAATATCCGGAAAATCCCGAAAATTCGTTTCAAATCAGTGTTGCCTACGGCGATTTTAAATTGTTTTCATATCCCGAACACAAACAAATACAAAATATTGATAATAAAGCAATTGCTGATTATCTGACAAAATTTTCGGACGTGAAATTCGAATATTTTTTCACGAATATTAATTCCGAAAAACGAGATTCATTGTTGAGGATTACTCCAAAATATATCATAAAAGTTATCAACAAAAAAAATGTTGAAAACTTGTTGAAAACTTATATTCGCAAAAAAGATAACACCGAACAAATCGACCCTGATATTCTTAATGCGTTGATATATAATGATAAACAAATCATAACGCTAAAATATTTTGAATTGGATTTGATATTAAAAAATCGCAATTATTTTATAAAAAATTGAAATTTTATTTGCAAAAAAAAATTAACAAGCATTTTCAAAAGGTCAAATTCAATAAAACAAAGCGATTTATACTTTGATTGGTTGATTTTTTGATGTGCTGATATGCTGATAGTTTTTAATATCAAATAGTTAAATAATTTATAAAACCCAATTTACGACCGTGCATAGTATAAAGTATATTAATTCTATTTTTTGGGTTGATAGGCTGTTTAAAACATTTCTTTTTTGTTGATAAAAATACCCGAAGTCATCATCAAGCAAAAGAATAATTTATATCTTTGCAATTCCTGTGTGAAAAATATTTGGCAAAGTTCAAAATCATACTCGCTCACTTAGAATCAAAAATAAAATACAATGAAATTTATCGTATCAAGTACCGAACTTTTATCGCATTTACAATCGATAAGCCGAGTTATCAGCAGCAAAAATACCATGCCGATACTCGATAATTTTTTATTTGAGCTCACAGAAGACGAGCTGAAAATAACCGCTTCCGACCTTGAATCGACCATGATAACGGTTTTGAAACCCGAAAATATTGACGGCGAAGGAAAAATTGCCTTAGAAGCAAAACGCATGCTCGATATATTAAAAGAATTTCCGGAACAACCTTTGACTTTTGAAATCGACGGCGAAACCCTGTCGTGCGATATTTTGTCGGAAAACGGAAAATTCAGCGTCATCGGTATGCCGGGAGATGAATTTCCTTTGGTTCCGGAATTAAAAAAAGCCGAAAAAGTATCTTTTCGATTAAGCCCCGAAATATTAACCAAAGGAATCAACAAAACTTTGTTTGCTGCGGCAAATGACGAATTGCGTCCCGTAATGAATGGCATTTATTTCGCCATTACCGAAAACGATTTAACTTTTGTTGCTTCTGATTCTCATAAATTGGTTCGCTACCGAAGAACCGATGCCAAATCCGATAAATCATCATCGTTTATACTTCCAAAAAAACCTGCAAATTTGCTCAAAAGCATCTTAGGCAAAGCACTCGACGAAATTCTTGTCGAATTTGATGATAAAAATGCCGTTTTCACTATCGCACAATACAAACTCATCAATAGGCTCACCGAAGGACAATTTCCGAACTACGAATCGGTGATTCCTGTCGAAAATCCTAATAAATTGATTGTCGATCGTCAAAATTTTTTCAATTCCCTGAAACGTGTTTCGGTATTCTCGAACCAAGCAAGTAATTTGGTGAAATTACAACTGACCGGAAATATGATGACCGTTTCGGCACAAGATATTGATTTTTCGATTTCGGCTTACGAACGCTTGGATTGTCAGTACGAAGGCGAAGAAATGGAAATCGGTTTCAAATCTTTGTTCCTTACAGAAATATTGTCGAATATGAGCTCGAAAGATGTTGTTTTTGAACTTTCGGACCCATCGCGTGCCGGAATCATGGTGCCTTTCGCCAAAGATACCGAAGACGAAGACGAACTCATGCTGCTCATGCCGATGATGATAAATTAAAAACTAAAAACTAAAAGTGAAAAACTAATAATCATAAAAAAAGAAGCTGCCTAAACATGGCAGTTTTTTTTTGGAATAATTACTTAACTTTACACAAAATATTTATTAAAGTTTTTAGTTTTTAGTTTTAGTTTTTAGTTTTTAGTTTTTAGTTTTTAGTTTTTGGTTTTTAGTTTTTAGTTTTTGGTTTTTAGTTTTTAGTTTTTAGTTTTTAGTTTTT
>DYMH01000202.1 GCA_020721645.1 Draconibacterium orientale | reverse complement strand
CACAAGACCACGATTTTAGGAAATATTAGCACAACAATCTATGAGTTCAGTTTAATAAATCATAAAGTAGAAAGTTTATAAAGTTATAATACTGAAAATAAGGACTTTAAGTCAAATTTACATCTTTACATAAATTACTGATTATGAACGATTTTACACTTTTCACTTTCAAACTTTATACTTTTTATACTTGGCTCATAGATAAAATTAAATCATTATTAAACCATTCCTACATAAACTGAAACACTGTGAAAGTACTGATTGTAGAAGATGATAAAAGTTCGAGACTCTATCTTGAGAATTTGTTGGAATTGAATCATTACGAATTTCGTTCGGCAAGCAACGGCATCGAAGGGTTAAATATTTATGAAGAATATCAACCCCAAATCGTTATTACCGACATTCAAATGCCGATAATGGACGGCTTGGAGATGGTAGAAGCAATTCGCGACCGCCAATCGGACACAATCATAATTATAACAACAGCTTTCGGAAGCGAAAATTATGCCATTCAAGCTCTCCATTTGGGAGCAAACAATTACTTAAAAAAACCCATTGCCGGCACAGATTTAATTCCGCTGCTTCGAAAATACCAAACTATTCTTGAAAGCAAATTTAAAACCCCGACAAATCTACCCGGTAAAATTGTTTTTAGAAAATTTACAATGCAATTTAAAACAGACTTGAACGCAGTACCTT
Organism: Draconibacterium orientale; assembly: GCA_020721645.1. Taxonomy (GTDB): domain Bacteria; phylum Bacteroidota; class Bacteroidia; order Bacteroidales; family JAADGE01; genus DYMH01. The sequence continues at coordinate 3,762 of DYMH01000202.1, read as the reverse complement.
CTATTGTGGACCGAATACTTGTTGAAAGTACCTGCCTTTTTGAAAATAACGAACGCATCAATGTAGAACTTGGTTTGGTTGAATTGATAACAAACGCCTTTGAACACGGCAATCTCGAAATTCGATTCGATGAAAAAATTAAAGCATTAAACGAAAATCGGCTCGAAGAATTATACCAAACACGTTTGTCGCAGCCCGAATATCAAAACCGAAGCATTGAAATTGATTTCGTTTCTGATTGCCAATCGTGCGAATGGACCATTCGCGACCAAGGCAAAGGCTTCAACTGGAAAGCACTCCCCAACCCTACGGAAGAAGAAAATATTTTGGAACTCGGCGGTCGCGGCATTTTTATTACCGGCTTCCTATTCGATGAAATCGAATACTCGGGCAACGGAAACCAAGTGCGTGTAAAAAAATATTTAGACCCTCTTTACAACCAAAAATAAAGCACAGAAAGTACGGTTGTTTATTTTTCGTAAAAGTGCATTTCAGTCAAATATTCATAAGCCGCCGGCGGCATAAAATAGCGAACATCTTTACCGGATTTTCTTGCTTGTCGAATGAATGTCGATGAAACTTCAATTTGTGGTGCTTCTATCAATTTGATTCTGCCTGTTTGAATTATTTTCTCATCGGACTCTGAGCGGGGATAAACCAAAATATCATAATTCTTCAGAATAAATTCGCTGTTTTTCCATTTATTCAGATTTTTCAGATTGTCCGCCCCCATAATCAACGAAAATTGTTTTTCGGGATATTTATCTGCCAAATAAGCCAGTGTATCAACGGTATATGAAGGTTTTGGCATACGAAATTCAATGTCCGAAGCTTTGTATTTTTCGTTGTCGCCCAATGCCAATCGCAATAATTCCAAACGGTGATAATCGGGCAGCAATTGACGCTGCTCTTTAAACGGATTTTGCGGACTGACAACAAACCAAATCCTGTCCAAATCGGAATATTCCAAAATGGTGTTAGCTATCATCAAATGCCCGTTGTGAACGGGATTGAACGAACCAAAATACAAACCGATTTTCATCTGTTTATATTTTATTTTGGCGAGATGTAAGTCCACGAGTTTTTTTACTTTCACGCATTTGGTTTGATTTGTCTTATAATCATGCTTTTGTATGTTTTACCAAAATCATGGACATTTCATTACTTCACTCTAAAATCCAATAAACATTCGCCTTCGATGTACGCCTGCAATCGCTCATCGAGCTGCACGGGTCCTACGCCGACCGGTGTTCCTGTGAAAATTAAATCGCCTGTTTTCAAAGTATTAAATTGCGAAACATAAGCTATCAGCGTATCAATTGAGAATATCATATCTTTTGTACAACCGCTTTGTCGCCTTTCGCCGTTTATTTCGAGATGAAAATTGATATTCTGAATATTCGCAAATTGAGATTTGGGTAAAAATGTACCCAGAGGTGCCGAATTATCGAACGATTTGGCAATTTCCCAAGGCAAGCCGTTTTTCATACAATCGCGTTGAAGGTCGCGTGCCGTAAAGTCGATACCAATGCCTATTTCTTCGTAATATCGCGAAGCAAATCGCTCTTCGATATTTTTTCCCAAACGCGAAATTTTTACAACAATTTCAGTTTCATACTGCAAATCTTTGGTAAAATCGGGATAAAAAACCGGCTTATTATCATACACCAAAGCATTTTCGGGCTTCATAAAAAAAACAGGAACTTTCGGAACCTCGTTATTTAATTCTTTGGCATGGTCGGCATAATTGCGACCGATACAGATAATTTTCATTGATTTATTATTAAGATAATTTTTTGATATTTTTTCCGTAAAAAATTCTTCCCGTTATCAGCAAAGCCGCAAATACAAACACTGCAAATACAAAGCTGCTTAATGCCAATTGCATTCCGCCCGAAATGATGTGTCCGCTTGTACGCCCCCCTGTCATTCGAGCTCCTAAAATAATTAAAAATCCGCCGATAAACGACCAAATGAGCCTTTTTAAGCTGGAATTTCCTTTATAGATTTTCCAATTCTTGTAAAGGAGTACAAATTTAAAATCTTTACGAATCACTGAAAATATTAAACCGGAAACTACGGCACCCGATAAAAATATTAACTCCCAATGCCCTGCTTCCTGTATTTTGGAAAAATAGCTATTTTCGGTGATACCAAACACTGAATCAACAAGATAAGGATACATTGTGGAAGCACCTATCGGTCGGTCGGCAACTTCTGTTAAGAGAATCAGAGCATTTAAGATTGCTAAGGCGATTCCGGAAATAGCCCATTTGATATTTGTGGCTTTCTCTTTTTTATGTATCCAAAAGGATAGAAGGATAAAAAAAACCGAAAAGATAAAAACAAAGATATAAAACCAACTTGTATTTTCGAGAAACAGCGTTTTCAGGCTGAGATTTCCAAAATCGGGTCCTAAAATTCCATGAAAATAGGGTAAAATCAGTGTGTAAATCAAGCCACCGAACAATCCGCCGACAATTCCTATCATGGCATCAACCGAGCCCTCGCCGGCTGATACCGGGAGTGTTCCGGGACAATATCCAAGAATTGCCATTCCGGAACCGAACACAATTCCGCCAAAAATAATTCCACCAAATATCAAGGGTTTGGTGTGATATGTGGCAAGCCCGAATCCAATTTCCAAATTTATCAACACTGCACCCACGCCGAGGGCAATCAAAATGGCTTTTGCTACGGCAAAATCTTTTCTCAACGCTAAACCGCTGATTGTATCATATTTATTCAGTTTGGCAAACTGTAATATTCCGCCGAATAAAAGTCCGAACACAAAAATAATTAGAAACATCATATTAACTTTTTTCTATAATATTAAATGTGATTTTTTTTTATCCAAAGTCCATAATTTATGCCTCCGAAATAGTTTTTAGCCACTTTCGGGGCAGAGTTCACCACGATTTATTATTTCTGAAATCCTCTCAATTTTATTTCGGTGAGCACTTTTTTGGTGTATAGCGGAAAATCGCCGTTCATCATCCAAGCATAATACGAAGGCTCGATACGCAGAACTTCTTCAACGGTTTTGCCTTTATGTTTGCCGAAATTGAATATTTCGGCTCCGTTTTTGTCGATAGCAATGCGTCCGGCAAAATCGGCTGTGGGCATGTGATGTGAGTATTTCGACAGAAAATCGACATCGTTTTCTAAATCCGGATACACTTCGAGTTGCGATTTCAGAACTTCATAGGTCGCTAAAATATCGGCTTCGGCACTATGTGCGTTTTCTATTTCTTTTTGGCAATAAAATTTGTAAGCAGCCGACAAGGTTCGTTGCTCTTTTTTGTGATAAATAACCTGAACATCAATAAATTTTCGTTTTCTGACATCGAAATCCACTTCGGCACGCAAAAATTCTTCGGCGATGAGCGGAATATCGAATTTGTTGGAATTATAGCCTGCCAAATCGCAGCCTTCGATAAACTTTGCCAAAGATTTTGCAACATCTTTAAATGTTGGTGCATCTTTAATATCTTCATCGTAGATACCGTGAATTGCCGAAGTGTTTTTGGGTATGGGCACCGTAGGATTGATTCTGATGGTTTTTATATCGCGACTTTGGTCGGGATTGATTTTGAGTATCGAAATTTCGACGATGCGGTCTTTAACAATGTCTATTCCGGTGGTTTCTAAGTCGAAAAAAGCGAGCGGGCGTGTCAGTTTGAGTTCCATATATTTTTTATGAAAGTGTAAAAACTAAAAACTAAAAACTAAAAACTAAAAACTAAAAACTAAAAACTAAAA
>DYMH01000060.1 GCA_020721645.1 Draconibacterium orientale | reverse complement strand
TAAATTTGAATTGGTCGCAAATTGTATTGATTAAGTAAATAAGTCTAAAAAAAAATAAAGAGTAAAATCATCTTCCGAATTACGCAACAAATCTTTTCAAATAATTGATATATAATATCTTACATACAAAAGACAGTTTTTTATCACAAATTGATAAAGATTTTTCGGATTCCGATAAAGGTCTCGAAATTTCTCATGTCATGGGTCAATTTCCTAATTATAAACCAAATACAACCGTTCGTGTATTATATACCAACGAACACATTTACGTTTTCTTTCGTGTTCGCGACCGTTTTGTTCGCTGCATCGAAACTTGCACCAACGGCAAAGTTTGGGAAGATTCCTGTGTCGAATTTTTCTTTGCACCCAATTTGAAGTATCCTAAGCAATACTTCAATCTCGAAATCAATTGCAAAGGCACAGCATTATTACACTACAACCTTATTGCACGTAAAGAATTTTTAACAGTTCCGAAAGATGAAATCAATCAAATTGAAATAATTTCTTCGTTTGCAAATATTGCTGAACCTGAAATTAAAACTGCTGTTACATGGAGCATTTCATGTAAAATCCCTTTCACCATGCTCAAAAAATATTCCTATTTCGACATTCCGAAAAAAAATACCGAATGGCGTGCTAATTTTTATAAAACAGCAAGCAACAATTCAAATCCACATTACATTTCGTGGTCGAAAATAGAATCGGAAAAACCCGATTTTCATCGCCCGGAATTTTTCGGAACATTAAAATTTTGTTAAATTTCGATTTGCACCGAAAAAATTATATATTCGTATCAATTTAAAAGCGCAATGAAAACAAAAGACAATTTTAAAATACTCTTTATGGGAACACCGGAATTTGCTGCCGAAAGTCTGCAAAATTTGGTTAAACACAATTTCAATATTGTCGGAGTTGTTACTTCTGCCGACAAGCCTGCCGGAAGGGGGCAAAAAATAAACGAATCTGCTGTAAAAATAACTGCCCGAAATTTAAATTTGAATATCCTTCAACCAACAAATTTAAAAGCTCCTGAATTTATAGAGTCCTTACAAAAATTGAACGCCGATTTGTTTGTTGTTGTAGCCTTTCGTATGTTGCCCGAAATTGTGTGGGCAATGCCTCCGCAAGGAACTATAAATCTTCATGCTTCGATTTTGCCCAATTATCGGGGGGCAGCACCGATTAATCGTGCGATAATGAACGGCGAAACAAAAACCGGATTATCAACTTTTTTCATTGAAAAGGAGATTGATACAGGCAAAATAATTGATGTTACGGAGCTCGAAATCGGGGCTGAGGAAAATGCCGGCGAATTGCACGACCGTATGATGAAAATTGGGGCAGAATTACTGGTAAAAACCTGTGAATCAATCTTAAATAATGATTTCAAAGGCATTTCTCAAACCGAAATAATAGCAAAATCCGATGAATTAAAATCGGCTCCCAAAATTTTTAAAATCGACTGTAAAATCGATTGGAAAAAATCGACTACCGAAATATTCAATTTCATTCGCGGATTAAGCCCATATCCTACTGCATATTCCGAATTGATGAATCATGAGCTTGAAAAAATAAGTATTCTGAAAATTTTCAAATGCTCTAAAAACATCGAGAAACACAATTTACAACCGGGCGAAATTGTCAGCGATGCAAAAAAAACGCTGAAAATTGCTTGCATGGACGGATTTATCGAAATTTTGGACCTACAACTTGAAGGAAAAAAAAGAATGAAAACCGCCGAATTTCTCAACGGTATTTCAATTTATAAGTTCAAAATTGTAATGTAAAAACACAATTTACTTAATTTTTTCTTTCAACAATTCTTCTAAAATTTCAACGGCTTGCTCCTGCCCCACGCGTTTTGCGATTATTTTTTTGTCCTTATCCAAAATATACAAAACGGGCGAACTCGAAATATCGTAATTCGGGCGAAACGCATCGAATGGCGACCAGCCGTTGTACCAACCGTAGAGATTATTCTCTTTTACAAATTCAAGCCACGATTTTATATCTTTCATAAACTCTTTCCAATCGGTAATGTCTTTATTCAAATAGATTGCGAGAACTTTTACATTTTTTGCTTGCAATTTTTCGATGTACGATTTATACAAAAGCGGCGTTTCAGCCCGACAATGGCTGCAATCGGGAGTCCAAAACCACAAAACGGTATATTCCGCTTTGATTTCCGAAAGCCGAACAATGCCTGAAAATTGATTGTAAAAACTACTCAATAATTCAACTTTCATATTATTTTTGGTTGCTTCGTTGGCTTTCGATTTATCAATTTCAATACCACGTTCCGTAATGGGTTTGAAGGTGCCCAGAAGCAAATTTAAGGCTACGGAATCTGTTGGAAGTTTTTGTAATTCAATATCTTTTGCAATTTGACCGAGAAGACAATTTTTTTTACGTTTCACTTTATCTTTTAATTCATCAATAAATTTTTTATCGCTCCAATCGGCTTCCGGAATGTAATATTTTTCGGCAATGTGAACATAGATATTTTCGCTGCTCATTATTTGGCTTGCGGCATATTTATTGAACAAATGAACCAGCATGTATCGAAAAAGTTCTTTATTGGTTCGCGACTTTTCGATAAAAATATCCACAACTTGGTTCACCGTATCGGGGTCCTGAACAATGACTTTGTCCAAATAATTATCTATTTTTCCTTCGTATATCGGAGTTCTCAACAATCGAGGGTCGGAAATATCGAAATCATCGAAAAAGTGATTTTTATAATAATAATACTTATCCTTATTGCCGGTAATTGTTTCGGGAACTTCGACTTGTGTGGTCGCTTTCAGAAATTTAGAGAAGAAAAGCGTGGGATTTTCGGAAACTGTTTTTTTGAAAAAGGCTTTTACGTCTTCGTTAATTTGGTTCAGCTGAGCATCAATTTGTTTCACTTTTCCGGCATCGGAAACATTTTTTTCACGCTCTTTTTTCAATTCATCGGCTATTTTGCTTTTATCGTTTAAAAATATTTGATAGTTAAGAAAAACAGTATTTTCCGGACTATCTTTGAATTTGGTTGTACTCAGAAAATTGGCGGTATCAGCCTCTATCGAAAATTTCTGTTTTTTGTCGATTAAAATATCAAAATAGTTGTGATTTGGCATAAAAATAAAATACATACCGCCGGGCAAATCTTTTTTCCCTCGAAAAATTCCTTCTCCGTTTTTCAAAGTCAGCGTATCGTCCGGAATCAACTGAGCATTAAAGTGATGCCCCAACATAACGGTGTCGTTTTTCAAATTTTTAATCTTAATTTTTATTTCATAGCCCTGCGAAAATGTATTAAATACAAGACATGCAAAGAAAATGGATAGCAACAATTTTTTCATTATTGATAAATTTTTAATTTTGAAATTTGGTCTATGAGCAAACATCAATAGAACGCAACAAATTTATAAAATTATGTGTACATTGTTTGCTTTTGATATTTTAAAATTTGTTAAAACATGCAATGATTTCAATTTTAATACCGATTTATAATTTCGATACCCGCAAATTTATTATTGATTTGCAGTGCCAAGCCGTTGATTTGAAAATTGATTTTGAAATCATTATGGTCGATGATTGTTCGTTGCAAGAATTTCGAACTCTCAACAAAACACTTTCGGAATTGCCGGGAGTTCAATATATTCAGCTCGAAAAGAATATCGGACGCTCGAAAATACGAAATTTCCTTGTATCGCAATCGAAATACGAAAAACTACTGTTTGCCGATTGCGATTCGGAAACAACCGACAAATACTTTATAAAAAATTATATCAAAACATCTCAAAAAGCCGATGTAGTATGCGGCGGAACAGAATATCGAAAATCTGATTTGAAAAATAAAACGATCGTTTTCAGAGTAAAATATGGAATCGTGCGTGAAGCAATTTCGCTGTCATTACGACAAAAATATCCTTATCAAGCATTCAAAACTAATAACTTTTTAATATCTAAATCTGTTTTCAAATCAATACAATTCGACGAAAAGCTTACAGAATATGGGCACGAAGATACCTTGTTTGGTTGCGAATTGGCTCGAAAAAATATCGCCATTTTACATATCAACAACCCACTGTTTCATATCGGTTTGGAAACTGCTGAGGTATTTTTGGAAAAAACGAGAAAAGGTTTGAAGAATCTGAATTATATCACCGAAAATTATAATTATCCGGAATTGTATTCCGATATAAAACTATTGAGAACAGCGAAAAAATTGAAATTATTTTCACCTTTAATCAAATTTTGGTTTTTGATATTCAAAAAAATATTCGAAATTCTGTTGAAAAGCACAAATCCCATCATTTTCGTTTTTGATTTGTATAAATTAGGCTTTTATATGTCGATAAAAGATACGAAAATCGACTAAGCTATTTTATCTTTTTCAATTGCGTTGATTAAACCTCCGGCTACAACAAACAGTAATCCAAATAGATAAATCGTTAAAATTGGCTCATCAAAAAATATAATCAGCAGTGTTGATGATAATACGGGAGTTATAAAAACAAAAGGTGCAACGAACGACGCTTCGAGATTTTTCAAGGCTTTGAACCAGAAAATGTAAGAAAATCCGTTTATTAGAATTCCGTTCATCAATATCGGAAAAATCGAATTTATTGTCGGTAATTTAAATTGAGAAAACCAAATCATCGAAATAAACGAAAAAATGCTTGCCGAAAAATAGAGCATGGTAACAAATGTATATTGCTCATATTCAATCTTTTTTGTCAATATCGAATACAACGCAAACGAAAAGGCTCCGCCGAGAACCAACAAATCTACTTTCAAATTATCGAATTGTATTTCGGAAAATTTTCCTTTCGAGAGAATCAAAAAAACTCCGATAAAGCCTAAAAATACTGACATCCAAAGTTTTATCGTTAATTTTTCTTTTAAAATTAACAACGATAAAACTACAATAAAAACGGGCCATGTGTATTGCAAAATAATTACCTCCAACCCATTGGAATGGGCATATCCGAAATAGAGCAAAATATAATACAAATATGTTCCAAGAAATCCTAAAACAATGATTTTTAGGAAATTAGAAATTTTATAAGTCGCAAACGTTTTGGTTTGCTTAACAAAAACTGTTGCGGATAAAAGCGACAAAAAACTCACCAAACTCGACCAAAACAAAAATTGATGGCTGTCCAAATTGCTTTGCCCGAGTTTTGAAATCGACGGTAAGGTTGCCCATAATCCAATGCACAAAAAAACATAAAACAGTGCTGTTTTTTTTGAAAGCATTGTAAGTTCGAATTAGGCGTAAATTTCTCTTTTGGCAGCTTTCAGTGTATTTCCCAGTAGCGAAACAATGGTCATCGGTCCAACGCCGCCCGGAACCGGCGTTATGTATGAACATTTCGGAGCAACTTCATTGAAAATAACATCACCTTTCAGTTTCCAGCCGCTTTTTGTTTCCGCAGATGAAACACGTGTTGTTCCTACATCAATTACAACTGCTCCATTTTTAACCATTTCGCCGGTGATAAAGTCCGGTTTTCCCATTGCAGCTATCAGAATATCAGCAGTTTTTGTGATTTCTGCCAAGTTTTTTGTTCGACTGTGGCAAACAGTAACCGTAGCATCGCCCGGATTTCCTTTTTGGCTTAGCAAAATACTCATCGGACGACCTACAATATTGCTTCTCCCTACGACTACACAATGTTTTCCGGCAGTTTCTATTTTGAATCGCCGCAATAATTCCATAATTCCGAAGGGCGTTGCTGAAACATAACACGGCATTCCGGCAAGCATTCGCCCAACATTGATTGGGTGAAATCCGTCCACATCTTTTTCCGGATTAATTGTTTCTATGATTTTTTCTTCCGAAATGTGCTTTGGCAAAGGCAATTGCACAATCAACCCATCAATTTTGTTATCATTGTTGATTTCTTTCACTTTTTCAATGATTTCGATTTCCGAAACGGTTTCCGGAAATCTGATTAAAACCGAATCGAAACCAACTTGTTCGCAAGCTTTTACTTTGTGTGCCACGTAGGTTTCGCTGCCGCCGTCGTTGCCGACTAAAATGGCTGCCAAACACGGTTTTTTGCCGCCTTTTGCCACAAATTCAGCAACTTCCGCTGCAATTTCGAGTTTTATATCTTCTGATATTTTTTTTCCGTCTATTATTTGATACATTTTATTGATTTGTTGATGTGTTGATTTTTTCTTTGTGAACGGCGAAGCCCTCAACGAAGTTAAACATTGTGTTTTAACTTTGAGTACTTTGTGCAACTCATTTTTTGTATCACAAAGTTTTGGCACAAAGTTAAAAATGTATTGATTAATGAATTAATGTAACCAAAACAATATATCTAATTATACGAAAAATACATCATAATTATTTGTATTTTGATTATTTTTTACTGTTCTCATTTAAAATTTCTTAAAATCCGGTTTTTAATTTATATTGGACAAAAGTAAAAAAAAAACAAAAATGTGCGTTGGTTAAAAAAATATATTTAATTTTATGAAATATTTACTCACTTAAATTTTAAAATTATGCCACGAGTTGTAACAAGTGCCTGTAAAGGCAAAAAACACGGCGATTGTGTTGAAGTATGCCCGACCGAATGTTTTTATGAAATAGGTGATATGTTAGTTATTAACCCCGATGATTGCACAGATTGCGGTGCTTGCGAATCGGAATGCCCCGAAAAAGCTATTTTTCCTGATGATGAAGCCGATGCACAATGGGTAAAATTCAATGCAGGAGCCGATTTTGGCAGTTTGAAACATATCCTTTCAAAAAGCGAAATTACACGATAATTAGATTTCGCTGTCTATAATTTCAGATAAAGGCTTTATAACATGTTTTATAAAGCCTTTTTTTGCGGCATTATAATTGTCTTTTTCGCAGTCGTTGTACCAATAATAAATCATTCGATAATATCCGATTACTTTTTGCTTAATTTCTTCCTTCAACAGAAAATACCCCAAGGCTACATATGCCCTTTCCGATGCTTTTGCTTGTATTTTTACCGAGTCGATAACAACTTTTTTGTTGAATGATTCGTCGATTCGTCGGTAAAATTCTCCAATTTTTTTGCTCATTTCAGGAAATTCGTTTTCAAAACGTTCGAAAACAAGCCGAGCTTTGTCGTACCGTAGAAGCAATGACCAATACTGTATAATTTCGTTCTCGAAACTTTGTAAATCGTGATTTTCGATTTTTGAGACAAAATCTTTGATAGCTTCTGCGTTCATGTGAGACTTAATTTAAGATGAAAATCTGCAAAATTCTTGCCGGAATCATTATTTCCCATGTTCCAAAATTAATTTAATTTTTATGTTATTTAATACTCTAAATGAAGATTTGATTTTGTAAATTCGCAATTTGTATAATTTAAAAAATGTTCCGATGAATTTTCAAATAACTAAACTCGAAGATGCACCGATTATTTTGGCAGACCCATTAGGAAAAATGATGTTTTCCGACCAACGCACACAAGTAACTCATATAGAGCTTAAACCATATCAAAAAATAAAATACCACTATAATACGCACGATGTCATTTTTTTTGTGCTCGAAGGTGAAGGTTGTGTTGAAATTGAGGAAAAATCACAAAAGGTGTGTAAAAACACTTCGGTTTTTATAAAAGGCGGATTATTGCGTTCATGGTCTAATAAATCGGAATCGAATCTGATTATTATGGCAATTAAATTGATGACCGAAATTAAATAATTACTCAATTGTCAATAAAACAAGGAGTTAAACTTAATGTTTAGCTCTTTTTTTTCGACACAAATTTGGCTGATATTAAGGTGTTATAAATATTCATCACACCTTTTGATTCATTGACAATAAAAATCGAGTCTTTCGCAAAAAAAATATTCAAACAATAAAAAAAAGCATGATTGTTGTAAGTTGAAAATAAATTGAACCTTTAAAATGAAAATAATACTGTTTTTCACATTTTCTATATTCACTTTTTCTACGATATTTTCTCAGGAAATAAATATAAAAACAGCCGATGAATTATTAGGCAATAACGATGTAGAAAAAGCTTTGGCACTCTATCAGGAAAAACTTGTAACCGACCAAAATAATCCGGAATATTTGCTCCGCGTTGGCTATTCTTTGATGTGTATTCCGGATAAAAAAGAAAGTTCAATCGCTTATCTTCAATCAGCTTCGGATATTTTTAAATCTAAAAAATCAACGATTTCGTACCTCGAATCCCAATTTTATTTGGCTACTGCTTATCGTAAATTATATCGGTACCAAGAAGCATTAGCAATTTTTGAAACGCTTCTGAAAGAAAATAAAAAAAGAAAAGAATTTGCAAAAATTGTTGAAAATGAAATACAAAATTGCAAAAGCGGTGAAATTCTTATCAATGATACTCTGAATGTATCGGTAAAAAATTTAAAAATTTTCAATTCTCCGCTTTCCGATCATTCGCCTGTTTTGTCGAACAATGAAAATGAAATTATCTTTACATCGAAACGAAAAAACAGCCCGAACAATGAGATATATCCGGATGGGCAATACAGCGAAGATATTTATATTTCGAAGAAAATGAACAACATATGGAAAGCTCCGCTGCCAATAAGTAACAACATCAATGACGCAACGCATAATGCCAATTGCGGTTTATCGTTCGATGGGAAAACACTATATATATATAGAGAAGACGACATTTACGAATCTGTAAATTCTGATAATCAATGGAATAACCCGGTTCTCATAAATATTCCGGTTAATTCAAAATTCCGAGAATCCGATATTTGTATCAATGAAACAGGCGATTTTGTAATTTTTTCGAGCAATCGCGAAGGCGGTTTCGGCGGCATGGATTTGTATAAAACAAGCAAATCACCGGAAGGAAATTGGAGCCTGCCCGAAAATTTGGGAAATACAATCAATACGGCACTCGACGAAAACGGCGTTTTTTTGCACCCCGACGGAACACTTTTTTTCTCTTCGCAAGAACATAACTCGCTCGGCGGTTTTGATATTTTCAGCTCAAAACCCGATGGAAACGGCAGTTTCGGGCAACCGGTAAACATTGGCTTTCCTATAAATTCTGCCGAAGATGACTTATCCTTTTATATGAGTGCCGATAAAAAACGCGGATATTTTGCCTCCGAACGCAGCGGCGGACTTGGGCATTCGGATATTTATATGGTCGATTTTGCCGATTCTTCAAAAAAATATCTCATCGTAAAAGGACTGGTCAAGAAAAACGACCAAAGCTGCGAAGGAATTTCAGTAACATTCTCGAATCTGAATACCGGAAAACAATACGATAATACGATTGCTCAAACCGACGGCTCATATCTTTCGGTATTGAAAAAAGGACAGGATTATTTTGTTGCTTTAACCGCAGCCGGTTGCTTATTTGAAACTCAAATTCAAAAAGCCCCCAAAGACACATTGAAAGAAAAAAGAACAATTCCGGTGATACTTCAAAAAATAGTGCCCGATAATGTTACAAAAAAATATACTAATGAATTTACTAAAAACTCCGAACAAATAAATCAAGAAAATGAATTGTTTCTTAATACACTTGCAAATTTTCTGACTGAAAATCAAGAACTTACTGTTGATATTTCTTGCGGAAACGGCGAACAAAAGGACTTGGACAACAAGCGTGTAGAAACTATTGTTAAATACCTGAAAGACAAAGGAATTACAGAAAACAGAATCTTTACAAACATTTTTCCGGTCGATTCCAAATCGAACACTGCTCAATTCACGGTTTTGGATAAAAATTCGCGACTGACAGCTTTCAACGAAAAAGTAAACAACTTTGTTATCGGCGAAAACGACAAACCAGATTCGGGAAATCGGCTCAAAGGAAATTACACAATACAAATTGGTGCTTTTTCAAAAAAATTGGAAAAAAGCAATCCATACTTCAAAAAAATAGGCGGAAAAGTAAAAATTTTCCTCAGCAACGATAAATTGTTCCGATACACTTTTGGAAAATACACCTACATGACCGATGCCGAAAAAAATCTTCTTATTTTACACAAACTCGGCTATAAAGACGCATTCATAAGAGACATCAATTGGTATAAAACAGAAGCCGAATAACTGCCACCGGGTGTGAAAAAATGACCGGAAAAACCGGGCATAATGATGCTCAACATGTTTTTTTTCATTAGCTTTGTATTTTTAAATCAAACAAAATATGAAAACAAAACAACTCGGCTTGGTATTATTATTTACGATTTTAATCCAAATATTTCCCTTAAAATCCCAAACAATCGTACAATGGTACACTTCCATGGGCAGTTTCAGAGCACAATTACATGATGATATTGTGCCAATAACCGCCAATAATTTTATCAATTTAACCAACGCAAAATTTTACGACAATTTAATCTTTCATCGCGTTGTTTTAAATTTTGTAAATCAAGACGGAGACCCAAACGGAGACGGAACCGGCGGACCGGGTTACGAAATTCCGGATGAATTTTCGCCCCTTCTTCGACACAACCAACCGGGAATCTTAGCAATGGCAAATGCAGGACCCAACACCGGTGGCTCGCAATATTACATTACCGTTGTTCCCTACCCTTCCTTAGACGACCATTATTCGATTTTCGGCAAAATAATTGATGGTATGGATACTGTTTTTGCAATCAACAAAGTTGCAGTTGATGCAAATGATAAACCACTGATTGATATAGTAATAGACAGTATTCGGGTTGTTACCGGAACACCGACTTTAAATTTACTGCACCCCGAAGGAAATGAAATTTATATCTCCGGAACACAACAAAAAATTTATTGGGAAAGTAATTTTCTGGCTGATGTAAAAATAGAATACTCAACAGATGACGGGTCATCGTGGAATGTTGTGGATACGGTTTCCTCCACTTTGAAATATTATTTATGGAATGTTCCCGAAGAAGCAGGCAACACTTATAAAATACGATTAAGCGACCCCGAAAACCCCGAATCATTGTTCGATGAAAGCGATGAATCCTTTATACAGTCACAACTTGTAATAACTAATCCGCCAATCTACAATTACAAAGTTCAGAATAATCAAGCATATCAAATAACATGGACATCACAAGACACCTATAATTTAAAAATAGAACTTTCTGTTGATAATAAATTAACATACAATACGATAGCCGAAAATATTAATGCAAGCACAGAACAATTTCAATGGCAGGTTCCCGACACAATGAGTATCAATTGTTTTCTAAGAATCTCGTACATGGACTACCCCGATGCAAACCTGCTGAGCCCCAAATTTACAATCTGTCGATTAAATCTTTTTTCGCCGACAGGCGGTGAAATATGGGCGGCTAATTCAACTCAAAATATAGCTTGGGATGCCGATTTAACAGGTAGTTTAAAACTCTTTTATTCCACAAACAACGGAGTTGATTGGACACAAATTGCAGCCGGCGTTAACAGCACAAGTACGCCATATTCTTGGCTTGTACCAAACACGCCCTCAACAAATTGTAAAGTTAAAGTTTCAAGTACTTTGTCGCCTCATGTTTTTAAAGAAAGTCCGGAAGTGTTTACAATTGATAACTCTTCGGATATTGCAACAGTTGATGATTTTTTAACTTCCTTAACACCTAATCCTGTAAAAAATGAAGCATTGTTCACTTTCAGCAATAATATATCACTAAATTCTGAAATATCAATAACTATATATAATATTTCCGGGAAAATTATATTAACAGATAAACGGAATTTATACAATCAAAAATCTTTAAAACTAAATACTTCCGCCTTAACAACCGGTATCTATTTTTATAAAATATCAAATCAATTTCAAAATTATTCGGGAATATTTATAAAAATATGATGCTATCTCTTAACAAATAAGGCATAATCTCCGAATCTTCTTTAATCAAAATAAATCAATATTGAGTTATTTTGAAAAAAAAAGCAAAATCTCGTCTTCGTAAAAAAAAGACGGGATTTTTTCATTTAAAGAAAAATATGTATGTTTTTAAACATTAATTTACGCAAAACAAATTTTAAATATTAAAAAATTTAAAATTTATATTTGTACGCATTCATTCTCAAAAACGTTTGAAAAATAAAACAAATGTCAGCACATTCTCATCAGGTCGAAAAAAATAATTTAATTTCCCTTATCAAAAAAGATACGGGAGTTAATATTCACAAATGCTATCAATGCGGAAAATGCTCTGCCGGCTGCCCTGTTGCGCTCGACGAAATGGAATATCCGCCCAGCATGATTATGCGATTGCTTCAAACCGAAGACGCGGAAAACGAAGAAGCCGTCAAAAAATCCTACGCAATTTGGGTTTGTCTCACGTGTGAAATGTGTTACACTCGTTGCCCGATGGAGATTGATATTCCGACAGTTATGGATTACGTTCGTCAAGTGTCGATAAAAGAAGGGAAAACAAATCCGAAAGCAAAATCAATCATTTCGTCGCATCAAGCATTTTTGGATTCTATCAAACGAACAGGGCGTTTGCACGAACTCGGATTTGTAATGGGCTACAAATTAAAGACTTTTGAAATGATGAAAGATGCTACACTTGCCCCGACGATGATGAAAAAAGGCAAATTACACATTTTCGCCGAAAAAATTAAAGACAAAGCACATATCAACAATATTTTCAAAAAAACGGAAAAGAAGTAGCAAGTATCAAGTCCTTAGTATTTAGAAAAAAATCTACATATTAACGGACATATTCAAACAACTTGATACTTGATACTTGATACTAAATACTGAAAAAAATATGAAAATCGGTTTATATCCCGGATGTTCGCTCACAGGCTCGTCAAGAGAATATTACGAATCGGTGATGGCAATTTCCAAAGCCTTAGATATCGAAATCGTAGAACTGCCCGATTGGAATTGTTGTGGAGCAACAGCTGCCCATAATTTGAATAAAGAATTGTCGCTCTCGCTGCCGGCTCGAAATTTAGCAATTGCCGAACGCGAAAAATTGGACACCATTGTAGTTCCGTGTGCTGCATGTTACAGCCGATTGAGCGTTACACAGCACGAATTGCACGAAAATCCGGAATTGAAATCGAGAGTTGCCGAAATTTTGGAAATGGAATATCACGGCACATCGAAAATCATCAATGTCATTCAATTTTTTGAACAATTCGCAACCGAAAAAATCAAAGAAAAACAAACAAAACCGCTTGGTTTCAAAGTGGCATGTTATTATGGTTGTTTATTGGTTCGCCCGCCTAAAATTTTGAATTTCGACCGCCCGGAAGACCCGCAATCCATGGAAAAAATCATGAAAAGTGTGGGAGCTGAGCCTATCGAATGGAATTACAAAACAGAATGTTGCGGAGCCGCAATGTCGGTAGCCAAAACCGAAATCGTAGGTCGCTTGTCAGGTGATATTGTTGAAGATGCCGCAGAACGCGGTGCCGATGCCATTATTGTAGCATGTCCGATGTGCCATTCCAATTTGGATATGCGACGACCGGAAATTGAGAAATACAAAGGCAAAAAATTACCGATTCCGGTACTGTATCTTTCGCAAGCCGTTGGATTGTCGGTTGGTTTGGAGAAAAAAGAATTGGGAATTTTACGTCATTTTGTAAAAGTAGATTTACCCGAAAAGAAAGTTGAAGTGAAAGAAATTAAAGAAAATAAAGCAGAAATAATTGTAACATAAAGTTTTATTCCGTTTTTTGAATATAAAGAAAAATGAGGATTTATTTAGATAATTGTTGTTTCAACAGACCGTTTGATAATCAAAGTCAAATCAGAATTTATATTGAAAGTCAAGCGAAATTATTTGTACAAGAAAAAATAAGAATCAATGAAATTGAATTAGTTTGGTCTTATATACTTGATTATGAAAATAATTTTAATCCTTTTGAAGAACGCAGAACTGTTATAAAACATTGGAAAAATAAATCAATTATTGATATTTCGGAAAGCCAAGAAATTTTACAAAATGCTGAATATCTGACAAAAAAAGGAATTAAAAGTAAAGATGCTTTGCATATAGCATGTGCAATTGACGGAAAATGCGATTATTTTTTAACAACCGATGATGATATTTTATCGAAACTCAAAACATTTGAAAAAATTATCGTTATCAATCCCGTAAATTTTTTAAATTTGATTGAAATTTAAAATTGAAAAAATGATTACAGATACAGAACTGAAAATAAAAGGTTTAGATGCTTTGGTTAAAGAATTAGGTGATGTTTTGGCCGAAAAGTTTATTTCTTTAATTCTCAAAGAACCGTTTGATTATACAAAGTGGCAAAGACAATTATTTGCAGATAAAGATATCTTGACATTAAGTAAAAATGCCATGGACGATCGATTGAAAAATCAATAGAATATCAAAAAAAAGAATCAACAAACAGGAATTATTCTAAAAGTTTGTTGTTGAATATTAAAAAAAAAGAATTAAATAAAGAAAACATAAATTATGGCACGAATAGGCGTATTTGTTTGTCATTGCGGCGAAAATATCAGCGCAACCGTTAATTGTCAGGAAGTAGCGGAAACCGCTGCCAAAATACCCGGCGTTGTTCACAGCGTGGAATACAAATATATGTGTTCTTCGCCCGGACAATTACTTATTGAAGAGGCGATTAAAGAACACAATTTGACAGGTGTCGTTGTTTCGGCATGTTCGCCGCGAATGCACGAACCTACATTTAGGAATACGAGCAATCGGGCAGGTTTGAATCCGTACATGTGCGAAATGGCTAATATTCGCGAGCATTGTTCGTGGGTTCACCCCAAAGGCGATGCTACAACAAAAAAAGCAATTGATATTGTTCGCACAACTGTTGAAAAAGTAAAAAAGAACAAACCCCTCCAACCAATTAAAGTTCCCGTTACAAAAACGGCTTTGGTTATCGGCGGCGGTGTTGCAGGAATTCAAGCAGCTTTGGATATTGCCAATGCCGGTCAGAAAGTCGTTTTGGTGGAAAAAGAACCTTCAATCGGCGGACACATGTCGCAACTGTCGGAAACCTTCCCAACACTCGACTGTTCGCAATGTATTCTTACTCCGAAAATGGTAGATGTTTATCAACATCCAAATATCAGATTAATCACTTATGCCGAAGTTGTCGGTTTAGACGGATTTGTCGGAAATTTTACAGCCAAAATCAAACTCAAAGCCAAAAGTGTCGATCACGATGTGTGTACGGGCTGTGGTGCGTGTTGGAATAAATGTCCGCAGAAGAAAATTGAAAACGAATTTGAACGCGGACTCGGAAAACGAACAGCAATCTATGTTCCGTTCCCGCAAGCCGTTCCTAATAAACCGGTGATTGATAAAGAAAATTGCACCTACTATAAAACCGGGAAATGTAAAATTTGCGAAAAAGTCTGTCTTCCCGGTGCAATTCGATTCGACCAACAAGACGAAATCATAGAAATTCCGGTAGGAGCGATTGTTATTACAACAGGTTTCAATGTTAAAAAAACCGATTTCTTCCCCGAATACGGCTACGGCAAATATAAAGATGTGCTTGACGGATTGCAATTCGAACGACTCGCATCGGCTTCCGGACCTACACTGGGCGAAATTCGTCGCCCGTCGGACGGGCAGATTCCCAAGAAAATCGTTTTCATAAAATGTGCAGGTTCGCGCGACCCCGCCAAAGGAATTGAATATTGCTCGAAAATTTGCTGCATGTACACCGCCAAACATGCGATGTTGTACAAACACAAAGTACACGATGGAACTCCTTATGTTTTTTATATGGATATTCGTGCCGGCGGAAAAAATTACGAAGAATTTGTACGCCGGGCACAAGTTGATGACGAAGTTCAATACATTCGCGGACGCGTATCAAAAGTGATTGAAAAGAACGGCAAACTTTTAGTTTACGGTGCCGATACTCTTTTGGGAGCAAAACCGGTGTTGATAGAAGCCGATATGGTCGTTTTGGCAACAGCAGGCGTTGCAAACGAAGGTTCGGAAGAACTGGCTCAAACACTGCATGTTTCTTACGATCAATATAAATTCTTTGCCGAAGCACACCCGAAATTAAAACCGGTAGAAACAAACACCGCCGGAATTTATTTGGCAGGAGCCTGTCAAGCTCCGAAAGACATTCCGGAATCCGTAGCTGCTGCTTCCGGTGCTGCCGCAAAAGTCCTCGGATTATTCTCAAATGCCGAACTGACAAGAGAACCGCTGATTGCTGTTGTGAACAGAACAGCTCCGCCTGCATTTTCGACCTGTGTCGGTTGTTTTATGTGCCAGCCCGTTTGTCCGTACAACGCCATCGAAAAAGAAGAAATAAAATCGCGCGACGGCAAAGTGATTAAGGAATTGGCTTATGTAAATCCGGGATTATGCCAAGGTTGCGGAACATGCGTGGCTTTATGTCGTTCAAAATCAATCGATTTACAAGGATATACCGACCAACAAGTTTATTCTGAGGTTTTTGCGTTGTTTAATGAGATTTAAAATAATTGATAATTGATAATTGATAATTTATAATTGAGTTCAGTTTAAAAAGTCAGAAAGTAGAAAGTTTATAAAGTTATAATACTGAAAATAAGGACTTTATGTCAAATTTACATCTTTATATAAATTACTGATTATGAACGATTTTACACTTTTCACGTTCAAACTTTATACTTTTTATACTTGGCTCATAATTGATAATTGATAATTGATAAATATTAAATAATTCAAAAAAAATAGATTTCATGTTTACCCAAAAGCCTGAAAGGCTTTAATACGAATAACCACCGGTGCAACCGGTGGCAAAGGAAAAAACAGAATCCCAACCCTGAAAGGGTTGAATATCAAACGAAACAATGAGTACATATACCCAAATATTATATCAACTTGTATTTTCGACTTATAAGCGAGAAAAAACGCTGACAAGTGAAAATCGAAAAGAGTTGTTTCAATATATTTGGGGAATTTTGAAAAACAAACAATGTCATTTATACAGATTAAACGGTGTTGAAGATCACATACACATAATCACTCACATTCATCCGACCCTTGCACCGGCGAATTTAGTAAAAGATATAAAAATTGCTTCATCGGCAATGATAAACGAAAAAAATCTTTTTACGAATTTCAACGGTTGGCAAGACGGATACGGAGCTTTTACTTATGCCGTAAAAGAAAAGGAACGATTGACAGAATATGTAAAAAATCAGGAAGAACACCATAAAACAATGACATTCAAAGAAGAATATACCGCATTACTAAAAGAACATGAAATTGAATTTGACGAAAAATATTTGCTCTAAAATATATTCAACCCTTATCAGGGTTGTGATGAGTCGGTATTTTTTTCCACCGGTTGCACCGGTGGTTATTCATATTCAAGGCTTTCAGCCTTAACGGGACGACAATATAGACAAGAATAAAATAAATTGGAAGAAGAAAAATTATCGAATTAAAAATATTTTCACTTTTAGTAAAAAAAAAATGGAAGTTTTCGAACCAAAAATAGTCGCTTTTGTTTGCAATTGGTGTACATACGCCGGTGCCGATTTAACAGGAACCAGCCGAATAAAATACGCCACCAACGTCAAAATCATTAGATTCCCTTGTACAGGGCGAATAGATTTTATGTTGCTCATGAAAGCCTTGTCGAACGGTGCCGACGGAATTATAGTTTCAGGCTGTCACCCTAACGATTGCCATTACACTTCCGGAAATTTCCACGCACGCCGCCGGTGGATGATGTTTCGAGGAGTGGCTTCTTATTTGGGAATCGATTTGAGAAGAATCACATTTTCATGGGTTTCGGCTGCCGAAGGTGCGAAATGGGCAGAAGTGGTTAATAAAGCAACCGATGAAATTACAAAACTCGGACCGAACGAAGCTTATGTAAAAACAGCAAAGAAATTTCAATCAATGGATAATTGATAATGGTTAATTGTTAATGGTTAATGGTTAATGAATAGGATTTTTCCGAAGATAAAAAATTAACAATTGATAATTAATAATTAACAATTAATATAAAAGAATTATGGAAGAACTAAGAAACAGAGCGAAACAACTTTTAGAGGCAAAAACTGTTGATGTTGTTATCGGCTACGGCGAAACATTAAACAATAAAATAAAGGCGGTTTTTATTCGCAAACCCGAAGATGCCGTAAAATTGGTTTACGACGAACGATGCACTCAAAATTTGGGCGTTTATTTGACCAAACACGAAGTAAAACATTTCGGAAAACCGGCAATTGTAGCTTCTGTTTCTACAATGCGAACGGTTTTGCAATTGTGCTCCGAAAAACAAGTGAAAGACGACGGCGTTTTAGTGCTGGGCGTTACACTCGAAGGAAAATTCTTGGAATTTCCGACATTTAAAACCGTTGAAACCTTTATGGAAAAAGGAGTTCAGCCCATTCCTGCCAAAGATTTGGAGTTGATGGCAAAAATAGAAACCATGAGTTTGGACGAACGTTGGGCTTTTTGGCAGGAAGAATTGCAAAAATGTACAAAATGTTATGCGTGCCGTGCATCATGCCCCATGTGTTATTGCAACCGTTGCATGGTCGATTACAACCAGCCGCAATGGATTTCGGTTCCCTCTACGGAAATCGGAAATTTGGAGTGGCATCTCATGCGTGCCATGCACTTAGCAGGGCGTTGCGTCAATTGCGGCGAATGCGGACGTGCCTGTCCGCAGGAAATTCCCATTCATTTACTCACTTTCAAAGCATCGGAAGAAGCCCAAAACCAATTCGGTGCAGTAGCCGGTTTAAGCTCAACGATGCCTTCAACATTGTCGTCGTGGAAACCAAACGATAAAGAGAATTTTATTCAATAAGATATGAGATTTGAGACAAAAGACACAAGAAAAAATCAAAACGACTAAATCTCGATTTGTAAGAACGAAATGAAAATCATTCATTTCTAATTACTAAATACTAATATCTAATTACTTAATAATGATAAAACTTTTAAAAAAATCCTCGTTTGAAATTTTTTTCAAGAATTTGCAAACACAAGGCAAAACCATATACGCTCCGAAAAACAACGGAAAGAAAATCGAATTTTCTAAAATAGATAATTTTGCAGATATTGTTTTCGATTATATCAAAAGCAATCAATCGACCAAAGAAATCGTTTTTCCGCGCTATCATAAAGTTTTCAGATACACCAAACAAGCCGATGACACGGTTGTACTTCAAGACTTCTCAGCCGATTCGGTTCCGGAAACCGTAGTTATCGGTCAGCGACCTTGCGATGCGGTTGGAATTTTGGCTTTAAAAGCAATTTTTGAAACCGATATTGCTGATAAACCCTTCACGGCACGATTCAACAAAACATCTTTTATCACAATTTCTTGTACAAAAAGCGATGAAAATTGTTTTTGCACATCGAGCGGATTGAATCCCGGAAGTACCGAAGGCAGTGATATTCTCTTAACTCCGATTGAAAACGGCGATTATTATGCCGAAATTCTAACAGAAAAAGGCACAAAAATTCTCGAAGCAAATGCTTCATTATTTGAAGATTCACCCGAAATCGACAAAAATAAATATCTTGCAAAAGTAGAAGTTCGATTTGATAATAAAATAATTCACGAAAAACTCAACACAATATTCGACCACGAAACATGGGTTGAGCAATCGCTTCAATGTATCGGTTGCGGAGCGTGTGCCTACGTTTGCCCGGCTTGTGCGTGTTTCGATATTTTGGACGAAGACAACGGACGCTCCGGTTTCCGCTACAAATGTTGGGATTCGTGCGGTTTCGGAAATTTTACAATCCATACTTCCGGGCACAATCCGCGCGAAGTACAAAGCCAACGCTGGCGACAACGAATTTACCACAAATTCTCGTACATGCCCAAACGCGAACACGTTTTCGGCTGTGTGGGTTGCGGACGTTGCACCGACGTTTGCCCCGTAAACATGAACATTATGGAACATTTACAAACCATTAACGCATTATAAAATGGCTTCTGATAATATTTACCTTCCCTATCTCATGAAAATCGAAAACATCACAGAAGAAGCTCCTTTGGTGAAAACATTTCGACTCAAATTTGCTGACGAAGCGGAAGGCGAACAATTTAGTTTTAAAGCCGGACAATTTGCCGAGTATTCCGTGTTCGGCGAAGGCGAAAGCACGTTTTGCATCGCATCGTCGCCCACTCGAAAAGGCTATATCGAATGCACGTTCCGAGAAACCGGAAAAGTTACAAATGCTTTGGCAAATCTCAATGTAGGTGATACAATGAGTATTCGCGGACCGTACGGAAACATTTTCCCTTTGGACGAATGGAAAGGCAAAAGTTTATTGTTCATTGCCGGCGGAATTGCTTTGCCTCCAATGCGTTGCGTGATTTGGAATGCACTCGATACACGCGAAAATTTCAAAGACATCACAATTCTCTACGGAGCGAGAACAGTGAACGATTTGGTGTATAAACACGAATTGAAAGAATGGGGCGAACGCGGCGACGTAAAACTCGTTACAACCGTTGACCCCGGCGGACAAACTCCGGATTGGACGGGTGAAGTGGGTTTCGTCCCCACGATTTTAGACAAAATCGCACCTTCGAGTAATGATACCATCGCAATTGTATGCGGACCGCCGATTATGATTAAATTCACATTCCCGGTTCTCGAAAAACTTGGCTTTACCGACGAAACAATTTATACAACACTCGAAAACCGTATGAAATGCGGTATCGGCAAATGCGGACGCTGTAACGTTGGCGAAGTGTTTGTGTGCAAAGACGGACCGGTATTTTCGCTAAAATTTCTGAAAACATTGCCGCCGGAATACTAAATTTAATGGATAATTGATAATTGATAATGAATGTGTTTTTTAATTATTTAACAAGATATACTAAGCACGGTCATAAATTGCGTTTTAGAAATTGTTTAACTATTTGATATTAAAAGCAATCAGCACATCAAAAAATTAACCAATCAAAGTATATATCGTAATTTTTTATGAGATATTCGTGTTTTACAGATTATATAGTGTTTGCAAGAAAACGTGCAATAGTATGAATATTAATGAATTATGCGACAATTTGCGTATGAATA
>DYMH01000059.1 GCA_020721645.1 Draconibacterium orientale | reverse complement strand
TCACTGAAAGTAAAACTTCGCAAGCCTCGAATTTTATAGTTTTTAGAGATGCCCTTAAGTAATAAGTAATTTATAATGAAGAAATAATCAGATTTTGAGTAAATAAAGTTGTGATAATGTACACATTCATTTGTCCTATTACAGAATTGTAAAAGTAAAATAGATTGTCATTATTTGTCTTTGAGGGAGGATTATTTTCTTACTTCGAATACCGAGTCCGGCGAATGTAGTTCTCCGTTGTACCATACTTTCCTGTTCACAAAATATCTACATTTTGTTTCTTTTGATTCCCATTCGGTTTTAATCGTATCTGTAATTCCTTCACTAAATTCAAGAAGTGCAATTGCTATTCCTGTTTTTACCCCATCAACTTCGCTAATGAGGCCATATTCCCCTTCGTACGTACCAATTCCCAGGCTATATGGAGTTGATTCTGTATTTAGTCCAATATTTCTTGGATATTGCATTAGGGTATCATAAACTTCAATTCTTTCTCCGTTGATTAAATAATACAGTTTCATATTTTCAACGTGCAAATAGCCTGCTGTTGCAGGATTAAGCAAATCATCTCCATTTTGATTCAGAATATGAAAATCCACGTCAACACTTACAACAACTCCATTTTGTTCTTCATCAATCTTTTTCGAACAGCTTATGGTCAGAATTATTACTGAAATTAAGATTATTTTTTTCATGATATTTTTTTTATGGGTGAATGTTTATAATCATTTTTCTATCGGTATTGAAATTATTTGAGCCGGGGGTAAAGTCATTATAAAGAAACCAGCCATTACCTCCATATTGCCCCCAGCCCCAATTCATCCGTAGGTATAATGGTGAAAGAGTGTAAGTTTCATATTCATAGATAGTACCGGGATTATGAATGGATATGTATTTATTTCTTTTATAGCCATCGCATACCCAAGCATGGCCACCTGTGCCTTGTCCTCGTAGTATTACCGGCCAACTTGCATTTAATTGGGTTACCAAAGTGCTTGCATTATAGTTTACATATGCGGCAGACCCGGAATATCCAAATGTGTTTACCAAAGCATTTCTTGCATCGGATGTGTATGCAGCAGAACCTCCACAACCATAACTCATGTAAACAGCAGTACCAATGTCTCTCATTAAGCGTGAAGTTTCTGCACTTCCTGTATTATTTGGCATTGTCGACCATGTATAAGTAGTTGGGTGTTGCCAATAACGCATCACTTGGGCGGTAGCTGTTGCAACGCATCCTGTCCAAACTCTTCCGCATTGCCCACCTGAGGTACATGGATTGAGTAAGGAATTATAACCGCAACCCTGATCCCAATTTGTACTTAAAAGAGGACCTTTTTGTTCATTAACCACTCCTCCTGCTACAATTATTTCGTCATCTATCGGGGGAGCAGAATAATCCCATTGTTCTTCAATACTGTCAGCTACTCCAATTAATGGGTTATTTATCAGATTTTTAATCTTTTCTTTTCTCGTTTCAACCCATTCATTCAGTCCATTTGACTCCGCAAGAAGAGGGTTGTATTCGAAATATCCTGTTTCGGAATATGCAAGTATGGGTGTTTCTTTTTTAGTTCCTGCAACAATTATAAAGCCTTCCGGATCGAACTGAATAACATAGAATGCGGGTATATGATTATCATATTTTATAGTTAAAACACCCATTATCTTTTTGTCGGAAACAAAACCCGGTGAGCGATATTTAATATTTTTTATATTGTTATTGTCTTGATGAAAGACTTGGTCGTATGCAAAATTTTTTGCTACTTTCGTTGCGTACTCAATGGATATATCTGTACCTGATTTTGTAGTTTCAAAATGCTGAGCCTCTTTCGTACAACCGGAAAACAACACAGCAAAGATTATTAGTATTAAACTAACAATACCCCCCCCCAATGTTTTAAATACATTTTTTTTCATACATTTTTTTTATTAGATGAATATTAACAATATTTGTTTTCGAAAACAATGCAAAAATATACACAATTATTCGATGAAAAAAACCGGTATTCCGGGTATTTTACAATTTTTTTTTTAAAAACTTAAAACCGCCTAAAACCCGTACTATGTCTATGAATGAAGAGGTGAAACAAAAATTTTTGAAAGATTTCGGTGATAATTTAAAAGAAATGCGAAAGCAGAAAAAACTTTCGCAAACAGAACTTGCCCTCCGTTGCGGCGGAAATACCACCGCCAACAAAATAGGCTGTACAGAGCGTGGCGAATACGACTTCAGGCTTTCATCGTTGCTTGTGATAGCCCGAGGGCTTGATGTTGAGGTTTCGAAACTGTTATATTTTACATTCCCGAAAGAATTGGGGATGAATTTGTGGGAAAACGATTGCGATGGTTAATAAAATTTTCTAAAATATTAAAATATCAGAATTAAAGAAAATAAAACATTACATGGCACAAAACAAAGCAATCATTGATACACGAACAATAACGGGGAAATGGCGTAAAATGCTCGCTTTTCTCGGTCCGGCATATTTGGTAAGCATCGGATATATGGACCCCGGAAATTGGGCTACGGACATTGCAGCCGGAAGTCGATTCGGCTACGCATTAATTTGGGTTATTGTTGTGTCGAACATCACAGCCATATTGGTTCAGAGCCACAGTGCACGTTTGGGCTTGGTTACCGGAAAAGATTTGGCACAATTCAGCCGTTCGTACTACAACCGAAAAATAAATTTTATTCTGTGGATATTAGCCGAAATTGCCATAGCTGCCACCGACTTGGCGGAAGTGCTCGGAATGGCAATTGGGTTAAATTTGCTTTTTGGAATCGACCTGTCTGTGGGCGTTATTATATCTTTGTTCGATACCGTTTTACTGATGTTTCTTCTGCGAAAAGGCATTCGGCAGCTCGAATCGTTTATCATTGCCTTAATCAGCATTATCGGATTGTCTTTTGTTGTAGAACTTTTTTTCTCTAAGCCCGAAATCAGCTCAATTTTTACCGGGCTCATTCCCGGATTTCCCGGCAATGGCTCATTATACATCGCTATCGGAATCATCGGAGCAACCATCATGCCTCACAATTTATATCTGCATTCGTCCCTGGTTCAAACCCGCAGATTCGACCGAACTCCGGTAGGAATTGCAAAAGCAATTAAGTTTAATTTTTTTGACACCGCCATTGCATTAAATTTAGCCCTTTTTGTGAATGCCGCCATTTTAATTCTTGCAGCATCGGCGTTTCATGCTTCGGGCTACCAAGAGGTGAGCGATATTGGCGATGCCCACCGAATGCTCGAGCCTATTTTAGGAACTGTTTTGGCACCAATATTATTTGCAGTGGCACTCATTGCTTCGGGGCAAAGCTCCACGCTTACCGGAACTCTGACGGGGCAAATTATAATGGAAGGTTTTCTGAATCTCAGAATCCAACCTTGGCTTCGGCGTTTAATAACACGTTCTTTAGCCGTGATACCGGCTTTTATATTGATAATGGCTTTTGGCGATAAAATGGCAGGTATTTTGTTGATATTCAGTCAAGTAATTTTAAGTCTTCAACTTGGTTTTGCTCTAATTCCCTTGATTCACTGGGTTTCATCAAAAACAATTATGAAAGAGTTCAGAATAGGACTGATTTCACGAATCGTTTCATGGACAGCTGTGGCAGTCATTGTTTCATTAAACATTGGTTTGGTGTTCGATTTTTTGAAGGAAATTTATTCTCACAATCTGTTTTCTTTTAAAATTATTTTTATAACACTGTTTGCCGGCAGCTCCTTGGTTCTGTTAATTTATATCTTGCTTGAGCCATTTTTCCGCCGGTTTGTGGTTGAAAAATTGCAACCGATGCACCATGGCGCAAAGGAAATAGAATTGTTTAAAAACAAGGAATATAAGCGTATTGCCATCAGTGTCGATTTTTCCGATGCCGATTCAAAAGCTCTGAACGCTGCCATAACACAAGGGGGAACACATGCCGAATATATTTTAATACACATTGTGGAATCTGCCGGAGCACGTACATGGAACTCCGAAATTTTGGATATCGAAACCGATGAAGACACAATATTTATTGATAAATACTCGAAAATGCTTACAAATCAGAATTATAAAAATTCGACTTTGATTGATTTTGGAATTGCTAAAAATGTACTTCCGGGCATCGTAGAAAAATTGGGAGCCGACCTTTTGATTATGGCTTCGCACGGCGAAAAAAATATTTTCCACAGAATTTTAAAAGGAACAACAATTTCTAAGGTTCAACGTAAAATTAATGTGCCGATTTTAATCTTGAAATAACAATAGGTGGTGTGAAAAATTTACAACAAATAATAATTCTGCATCTGAACGAAATTGTTATCTGCAAAAAATTTTAAGCAGGCACGGAGTTAAAACAATAGAAAAGACCGTAAGTTTGACTTTTTGTTATGTATTTCAACTAAATTCAATAAAAATCATGGCAAAAAAAGTATCAAAATCAAGTCGAAAGAAAGCACTGCAAAGAAAAAACGGCAGTTAAAAAAGTAACCGAACGCTTGGCAAAAATTTGTTACAGGGAAACCGGCTTCTTACATCAAAAAGCACGGCACATTTGCAAGGCTTTGAAAACGCTGTCGGCAGATTATAAAAAATTAAAACCTGCAAAAAATGAAGTAAAAAAGAAAACTCCTGACGGAATGTTCGCCGGGAGTTTTTGATTTTTGTTTAAAAAGTTGTAAATTTGCATACTTTAAAATTACAGCTATGTTATATATCGCAATAAAGGAAAATACTATGCAGGGTAAGGCTTTTGCTGAATTTGTCAAAACACTTCCTTTTGTTGATATTGTTGAAAAGGAAAGTACAGCTAAAATGTCAAAAAAAGAATTTCTTGACGATTTCAAACAATCAATGAAAGAAGTAAAACTCATGCAAGAAGGCAAAATAAAGAAAAAATCTTTAAAACAAATGCTCAATGGCAAATAGAGTTATAGCTACCCCGTTTTTTGAAAAAAGATTTAAAAAATTAGCTAAAATATTTCCTTCACTTTCGAACGAATTGAACGATTTAGGAAATAAACTTATTAAAAATCCAGAACTCGGAACAAGTTTAGGCAACGGACTTTTCAAAATTAGACTTGCCTCAAAAAGTAAAAATACAGGCAAAAGCGGAGGTTTCAGAGTTATAACATATTTAATCACGGAAACAGACGAAAGCGTTGATATTAATCTTATTATCATTTACGATAAATCCGAAATATCGGATATTCCCAAAGAAGAATTACTGAAAATTGTAAACGAAATTTTTTCTTAGAGTTCAAGCATAGTTCATCTGTCATTTGAGAGAAGGAAATTGAAAAACGCAAACCTTGATGTTCTGCGTTTTTTGCATTTTAAAACTCACTCGACTTGTTTTTAATTTGCTCACTCCCTTCCGGATTTGCATATTTTGCAAATTGATTTGTCTGTTCGATTGAGCTGTGTAAGGCTTGATTGCAAATATAGAGCGGATTGACGCCGTCCTGCAATTATTGAACAATTCTGCGGTCTTTTAAAGAATAGAATTGTTAATCAATCAATTTTATCTATCCATTGGACAGGTTCACATGAAGGTAATTTTATACAAAACCCCGCAATCAATTGATAAACAATTTTTTGCAGGGTTTTTGCGGAGAGGGGGGGATTCGAACCCCCGGTACAGTTTCCCGTACGTCAGTTTAGCAAACTGGTGGTTTCAGCCACTCACCCACCTCTCCGTTTGGTTTGCAAATGTATAATAAATCCGGTTGTTTGCAAAATTATTTTCTTATTTTGAATTTTAAAATAAACATATTTATTTTAGAAAAACGAAATATACTAAATTGTTGATTAAATTATCGTGTGATGTACTCTTAAAAAAATGGAAATATCTTTATAATTTGAATTTAATGATGATGATCTTCTTCGTTATTGTTTTCATTATTTTGATGTGAAGAAGTTCCCAAATTTTTACGCATCATGGTATCAGCTTCGGTATTCATCATTTCGTGATATTGATTGATGGATAGTTTTCCTTCGAGAAATGCAGCTGCCATGGCTTTTTGTACTTTTTCTTCGGCACGTATCAATTCGGCACGTGCTGTGGCAGTTTTGGCTTTGGCACGTTCGATTTCGAGCTCGGACTGAACATCACGTCCAACTTTAATATCCGAAACATCGATGGACAAGATATTGAATGCTGTTCCGGTACCGAGATTTTTTTTCTCAACATTTTCGGCAAGTGTAAAAGGATTTTGCAGTACATCGTAATGGTTTAATGCTTTTCCGATTTCCGAGCTCAAACTTTCGTCCACACGAGCCATAACCGTGTCTTCGGCGGCTCCTCCGATAATATAATTCAAATCGGCACGAACCGTCAGTTTAAGCTTCATAATCAATTGTATGCCGTCGCGAGCAATTCCCGAAACGCCTGCTGTTTCGATGACTCGCGGTGTAATTGCCGAAGCTACAGCTGAAACGACATCAATTCCGGATAAATCGATTGCTGCAATGGTTGGGAAATGAATTTCCTGTAAATTTGCTTTTTTAGCCATGATAAAGGCTTCTACCGTTTTTGTGATGTCGCCTCCGGCGAGGTAATGTTCTTTGAGGGCATCTATGGTAAATTCGTCATAGCCTGCGTTGTGTGCGGTTATCAGAGCTTCAACGACTTTTATTACATCGACATTTGCCAAATAATACGAAGCCAATTGGTTGATTGTGAGGTTTAAATCGGCATTTTTTGCGGTGATAAGTGCGTGAAGCACCGTTTCAACATTCACTTTGGCGAGATATTTGGCTGCTAAATCGTTGAAATTGATTTCGATTCCGGCATTTGTTGCCCGAATTGCTGTGTCGCTTACGACTGTAATATCAACGTCTGCTAAATATTTCACCATTAAGTCATTAGCGTCTAATTTAAGACCTGCATTTTTTGCTTCTATTAACGTTTTGAGAATCAGTTCCTGGGGCACTTTTTGAAAGTGCATTTTAATAAGTACCGCCCAACTAACTCGTATTCCCGAGAGCCACGTTTCGTACCACAGTCCGAGCGGTATAAATATTTTAAAGAAAAAAAATAAGCCCGGACCAAGTATAGCAACAAAAGCGATAAGAATATAAAGTATGGTATTGCTGGATTTTGCACTTCCTTCCGAGGGCGAAACATCGTTTGCCGAAGATGTTTCGATGATTTCGTTGTTTCGTATCGATTGCGGATTTGTATCCTTATCGTTGCCATTATTGCAGGCTGAGAGGGAAATTAAAAGAAATATAAAGTAAAAAATAATCGACTTAAATTTCATTTTTGGGGTATTTGATGAAAAACCGAATTATTGCATGTATAATTGCAAAATTGTAAAAAACTCTTTAATAATACAAGCATTTTCCTAAAAATTATCAGTGCTCTGTTTTCGGAAAGCTTTCATCTTCAAGATTTTCAAAAATATTCTTCTCTGTTTGATATTTGCTGTACAATTTGTCGAAAATTTCGGGGCTCGATTTAGAATTTTTCATAGCTTCTGCCATTCCTTCGTGTACTTTGGCTTTGGCTTCGATAAGCCTTATTCGGGCTTGTACCTCTTGTGCGTGATGTTTAATAGCATGTTCTTCCGATTCAATTTTGGCAATTTCTCTGTCGTGTTTAGCTTGTTGTATCTTATAATCTGCCAAAGTATCTTCTCCTATATTTATTTCGGTGATACGCAGGTCGAGTATTTCGAGGGCATTGCTTTCGTTGAGTTTTTGTTCTGTTTTATTAATTTTTTTTAATTCGTCTTCTGTTTCAAATTTATTTAATCCGGTTTTTGAAATTTCACGGCGTTCGCCTGTTAATTTTTCAAAGACCGAAATAGCAATCGAATTTAAATTTTTAAGTACATCGGAATGTGTGTCGTATTTTGTTAATTCTTCCGACACGGCTTCGTTGATTCTTCCGAAAAGAACCGATTCGCGGGAGCCATTGGTGTATAATTCGATTTTGCCTCTCAGTGTAACCGATATTTTGGGGCTCACCAATATTCCGTCTTTTACAACGATATGAATGATTGGTTCGACCTGCATTACAACAGGATTGACAGCCCACTTCACAATTTCCGTAATGTCGAAATTTGGAGTTAAATCGTAAGTAAAAGCTGTTGAAGCTGATATTGCGACATTATTTTTTCGGGCATACATCACTGCAAGTATCGTTTTCAGCATGTTACCGCCTTTCAAATAGTGCGAGTTGAGTTCGTCCGCCGAAATATCCGGCAGCAAATCCGAAATTAATTTTCGCGATTTTACATATTCCAAAACATCGGCACCTGCCAAATGATGTTCTTCGAGTTCTTTTTTCCCGATACCCAAATTGGCTTTTTGTGCTATAATTAAGGAAGTTACAAATTTGTCAGTTTCGCCTCCGATGCGATGAAATTCGATGAGTTCGTTCGGTGTCAGGTCCAATTCGGCTTGTTTGGCTCGAATAATATTTTTCACTATTTTTCCCACATCTTTACCTTCCAAATTGTTCTCAACCAGTTCTGCTTGGCTCAGATATATGCCGGCTTTCTCGGCTTTTATCATTGTATTGACCAGTTTTTCGACATCACCGTCCGTCAGATAGTGGATATTCAGGGCACGACGGTCGATTTCTAAACCAGCTTTTTGTGCTTTTATCATGGCATTGGCATATTTTTCGATGTCGATATTGGTGCGGAAATGTTCCAAGATGCTTTTTTGTGATATTCGCAAATCGGCATGCGACGTGTCTGGGATATCTATGAGTTTTTTGGCTTCTTCGGGAGCGATAAATAAGTCGGCTTTTTTGATGCGTATCAGAGTGTTTACTATTTTCCGCATGTCCTCATCATTCAAATTTTCTTCCACCAATTGTCGTAAATCCAGATCCAAATGAGCTTTTTGGGCTCGCAGTAAAATTTCTACAAATGTCTCAATATCACCTCCATAAAGCGAATGTGTTTCGAGTACATCGCGGTCTATTTTAATGTTGGCATTGTTAACTATTTTCAGAGCATTGACCAAGTCTTCGATATTGCCTTTTGCTTTTTCAAAAATTTCTATTTCGCTTATTTTAAAGTCGATACCCGAACGTTTGGCACGTATCATGGCATTGATAAGGTTTTCGGTTTTTTCGGGATATGTTTTATGGTATTCGATTAATTCGTCGAATTTTAGGTGGATTTTAACTTGTTTAGCTGCCGCATAGAGGTCGAACAAAAATTTTGCGGGCAATTTTTGTCGTTTTAATTTGGAATAAGTAACAGAAAACTTTCCAATTTCGGCTTTTTTTGCCGAAGCTGTTAATTCTTGCGGAATATGAAAATACCACAAAATTCCTACCAACAGAAGGATTATGGCTAAAAGCAGGAGATAGTACATTTTTTTGGTTGTGTTTCGGTTAATGGTTCTTTTCTGATACGTGAGACGAATTTTCGTGTTTTATATTTTCAGAGCTTTTTGCCTGTGAGTGTACATAATCGGAAATATTTTGTAAGTTTTTCAGATATTCGGCTAATTCTGATTTTGCTTTTAGAGCTCTCAGTTTGGCTTCGTCCAGAGCGGCTTCTTGTTTCAGAATTTCTTGTTCGCTTTTCAGTTGTTCGGCTTTTAAATTACGTCCCATGATCAAATCTTTGATACCAAACGATACGATTTTATACGAGCTTTTTTTTTGAGCGGGGACTTCTGTTATCTTGTTCTCTATCAATATTTTATCTGTTTGTACTGATATAAAATCGGAATAGTTTGAAATTATTTGAATAAATTTCTGAATTGTCGAATCTATCAAATCTTGTTTGCTTGGAATTTTTGAAAAATTTTCGACCACGGCGGTTATTTTCAATTCAATTTTAAAAATAATTTCGTAACCGGCTTTTACAAGAGCTGTAATTGGGTATAAGACAATGGATTCGGGTTCTTTACTCGATTTAATGATTTGAACAACAGAGATTTCCTGCGATTCGAGTTCAATAATTTGTTCTGTGGATAAACCTGTATTGTATTTCTCCGATAAGGCAACAGCCGAAACGATTTGGCATATTTTGAGTCCTCTTTTTTTTAGGGCTGTCAATTCGTGAATTTCCATTTTATTTTTAAAACTTTTCGAACTTGCGTGTAATTCAATCAATTCTTCGATGTCTTTTGAAGAATATTTCGATATTACAATTTCTTTCAATGATATTTCGGGGTGTAATAATTTGATTTTCAGAAGAGAATTAATGTATATTTCGGGTTTGTATAGAAAGACGGTGCTGTTTTTAAAGTCGGACAACTCGAAATCCGGTTCAAGTTTCTTCACCTGCGATGCGGTTTTTATAATTATGGGTAGCGAAATTTTCATTTTTCCGTATTCTTCGAGTTCCGAAAAAGTGCTATGAAAATTTTCGATTTTTGCCTGTATAATGCCTTCCAGCAGGTTTAACAAGTCATCTTTATTGAGCGGAGAGGCGATAAGTGCATCAAATGGTATTGTAACAGATTGAATAACTGATTGTTTTATTAATTCAAAAAATCGCAGAATGTTTATTTTTTTTAAATAGATTTTAATTAAATCAGATAGTAATAGGTTGATATTGTTGCTTTGTATGTATATAAAAACTTCGGCGATGATTTTTAAATCATCTTCCGGAATTTTGTAGCTCAATAAATTTTTGTAAACAGTTTCCTTATTCATAAGCTCCGCTTTTGATTTGTGCATCGATAAATTCGCTGATTTTAACTTTTTTCTTGGCTAATTCAACTATTTGTTCGTAGTAGATTTGTAAATCATGATTTCGTGCTTTGATATATGTGGTGTTAATTTCGTCAATATCGGGTTCAAAATCGTATGAAATGTAATTTTTTATGTGTTCTAAGTTGATTTTGAAAGCATCGCCTTTCGATTTTATCAATTTATCATATATTCTTTTCGGGTCTTCCGAAAGTCCGTTTTCCAAAATTGTTTCGCTTAATTTTTGTTTAAATTTTTCTTTGCCTTCCACGGCATAAACATTAGCCAACTTTTGAACTTGTTCGAACTTAAACAATCCTAATTTGAAGAGTTCTTCGGCTGACGATTTCTTCGATTTGCTGAGAATTTCGATACATTTTGTGATGTTAAGATTTTTACTCAATATTTCGGTTAATTTAGAAAATGAAATATCTAAATCGCTCTTTTTCAATACTTTTTTTACATGTATAAATTTATTGAGTTTAATATTTTTCAAAAAAATAACTTTCAATTGATGGATATTCAAGTCGATACCTTCCTGTCTTACGAGTGTCAGTGCATTTATCAGCTTTTGTCTATCGGTTTCCGAATAGAAAACATTTTGTATATCTTTTTGCGACAGTGTGATGCCTTCTTTTTTGGCTTTAAGCAGTGCTGCAATTATTTTATCAATATTTTTTTTATCCGAAATCAAGTCAGAAAAATCTTCCGGCGTTAATTTAATACCTTGTTTTTTTAGCGAAATAAGTAAATCAATCAAATGACTGAATGAAGAACAAACTGTTCCTGTAATTTCATAAATTTTCCATGCCTGTTCCTGTGTGAGAGATAATCCGCTTTTTTCGGATTTGATGACAGAATCAATATATTTTGATTCAACATCTATTTCTGTCGAAATACTTTTTTCACACCTATCGAAAGGCTTGTATTTATTGAAATATTTAGGAAACCACCGGCTTGTTATTTGTCGATAATACTTCTTGTATTTATTTTTGAGTTTTGTTATCAGGGGTTTTATTTTTAGTGGATTTTATTAATGTTTTCTAATTTTTTGAAAATAAATTGTAATACCTGTTGTTTTATAAAATAACAGCATCTAAACCCATTGTGCAAAGTTCTTCTTTCATTGGGCTAAGAAATTGAAAATCACCGCTTTTTACTTCGCACTTTCCTTTAAAATGAACCAAATAGGTGCATTGAATGGCTTGTTCGGGCGGGTGTTTGCATACTTTTTGCAAAGCATCAATAACATAATCAAACGAGTGATAATCATCGTTATAAAGTATCAGGTTTTTTTTGTCATTCGAGCCGATTCCGTTATCAACTTTTTCTGATGTCTTTTCTTTTTTCATAATTATCAATTTTGAGGTATAATTAATAAGTAATCGGACAGATTTATTTGTATTTTGTAGTCCGTATTCTTATCAAAATCAAATTATTACTTCATTAAACATTAATAATTAACCATTATTTAAAATGTACTTCCTAATTTTCAATTTAATAACTTCAAGGCTTCAATGACTGAAATTTTTTTCCCATTTTTATATGCAATCACAAAACCATCGTTGAAACCTTTTATTTTCATGTTGTTACGTAACTGAATTGCTTCCGAGTACGATTTTGTTTTCCCGACTATGTAAATAACCAAGCCGTTTTCATCTGTTTTGGCTGTCACCGGATTCGTTTTCGAGAGTTCAAGATACGATTTTTCTTTGTCAGCAGGCAGTTTCGATGCGTAGGCTCCAATTTGAACCTGAAAAAAAATCTCATCTTTCATAGTGATATTTTCTTTTTGCGGCTCCATTTTTGAGGCTTTCGCTAAACTAATTTGTTTTCCGTTGTTATAAGCCGAAACAAAAGATTCGCGGAAACCCATTTCCGAAATTTTGGTTTTTTCCTTAACAGCAGCTTGGTAATTTGCGAAATTGCCGATTAAATATTTTGTACCGTCTTTTGTTTTTTCTTCATACAACGGACTTAGCAATTTTATTTCTTCGTTCGTGCGAGGCAGTTGATACATACCTATTTGGACACTGTACATCAAGCCTTTTTCTTTGCTGATGTCTTTGCCTTGTGCAAAATCATACAAACCGCTGCCATATTGAAATGTACTTTGTTTGTTGTCCTTATTGCTTATTGTTTGGTCATCGTTGTAAGAAATTGGTAGATTTTTGAACCAATTGACTTCATTTTCAGCAAATTTACTGTATTCTTCATTGCGGTTGATAAGCGTTTTGCCGTAAGCATAAGAATTTCGGACACCGTCCACATAGCAAACAATGAAAGCATCGGGAAATCCTTTTTCATAAATGCGTTGAAGAGCCAATTCTGCCGCCTCTTCGCTGCGGTATTCTCCAAGCATAAAGCGTTTCAATGAAGTATTACGGTATGAATCGAAGCTGATGGGCGAAAATTCGGAGAACGATTTCAAGGGCAATAATTCCTTAAATACGCCGATTTGTACTTTAAAAATGAGACCTTTTTTATGTACAATCAATACCGGCGATGGGTTTTCGTTGTTATAAAAATAAGTGCCTGCGTAAATATATGTTTCCGATTTTTTCCTGTTTACGTCCTTGCTCGTATTTCGATTTTGAATCACAACATTATTTTTGACAAGCATGTTGTCATTTTCGTTCAAATATCTTTCCTGCTCAATCAGAGGCGATTCGTTCAACCCAAAATAGGAACAATACGCATTTTCCTGTTGTTGTATTGCCGTCAGCAGTAACAAATTGGCATTCATTAATTTGATATATCTTTCGTGTTTATACGACTGCAAATTGGCATCAGCCGAAAGACTTTGAGATTGACTGTGATAATCTTCGGCAGAATTTTCATATTTTTTGCCCTTCGTGTCGCCGGCAGGGCGATACATGGCAAGATATTTCGAGTAAATTCGGTACAATGTTTCATTCGTTTTCAAATACAAATTCGTTGAAATCAGCAAACTGTCGAACGCATTTTTTTCAATCGATACGGCTTGTTGGGTTATCTGTTCTTTAATTTTTTTATCAGGTTCGCCCTCTGCTTTTTGATGCAATGAATCAATAACGAAGTACAATTCTTCGGTGTTAAATCGAATCAAGTTAGCTCTGTCTGTAATTGGTTTCAGATTCAGTAATTCTTGTTGATCTATGGGCGAAAATTCAATTTTTTGCAATAAAATCGGTAATTTAGAAATATATAAATTTGAATCCCGCTCAATGGAATAGGACGAAGAGTCTTGTTTCGAGAGTTCTATAATTTCTTTTATTACAACAACATTCGAGTCTTTAAAAACGGTAATAATCGAATCTTTGGTGATTTCATTTTTAGTTTCAATTTTAAATTCCGGGTCGTGCATAAAAAATCCAAAAGCAGATTCTTGTTTGTCGAAACTCAATTTTTGCATTGATATTGCTTCTTTCAATAAGGTATATTTTCCCATTTCGGAGGCAGTTTGAGATTTTTTATACAACTCGCGTGCTTTTTCATAATCTATTCCTGCTTCTTTTTTTAAATCGAGAGCTGCTTTGTGTTCAGGCGTATTATCCGATTGAATTTCCTGAAGCCTTTTCAAATAGATAGAATATTTCAACGAATTATTGTTAAAAGTTGATTCCAAGCTGTTATTTGCTCTTTTACTTGCTTTATTATCAAATTTTTCAGCCTTACGGGCAGCTTTTTTTCGGTCTTTTTCAGAAGGCGATAATTCAACAACTTTTTTATAATTTTCTGCTTTCGAAAAATATTTTTGTGCTTTTGCAATGTTTTCTTCATTTTTTTTGTTCAACACCTCTATTTCCGACAATTTTTTAATATCTTCTGCATTAAAAATTTTTTTGTAATAATTTTTTTTTGTAAAATCCTCAAAACTAAAACCTGTAAAACAGGTATTGTTTCTCTGCGGAGCAGGCTGCATCGTGTGGTTTTGTATTTCCGGGTGGAAAAATAATAGAAACAGGGGCAATATCTGTATTGATATTTTGCCGAAAAACAACTTTTTCATGCGTTTTTTTTTAATTTTTGTGTTCAAATTTAATATTTTTTTTGCCGAATCCGGAGATTTTCGAATAGAAAAATCGGAATGATTTTTTTTGATGTCCATTGATTTTTACAAGTTGCTAAGATATAAAATCTTAATCGGTAAAACATATTTATTTGTAAAAATGTGGAAAGATTCTATTAAAAATACACCTTTTGTAATTGCTAATTTACAATATTTTAGGTGTATATCTCTAAATGAATGAAATTATTTTAGTTGAAAAATAAAAAAATGGTTGCCGTTAAAAATTTCGGCAACCATTTATTTTTTTTTTACGAACTTAAAAACTTGGACACGGAATAATTGCGTGGCGATGTTTTTTCTGTAAAAGTAAATCTTGATTGAAAAGGTAAACAATTGAAATTTCGTTTGCTCCGCCTGTGTGGCTCAACAAACTCGAAACTGTAATATCGTAGCTGTAACCGACTTTTAATTTTTCGTTAATTTTATATCCAACAAGTAAAATGACTGCATCAATACCGCCGTAAGTTGATTTCGATTTGCTGAAAACCGGCAAACCTCTCACCCACAATCCCAGAGTGAATGGGTCGCGATTCCAATATGCACCCAAATCGAGCTGGTCATAAACGTTTTGAGCACGATAATGAAAAGCAAAAGTAACATTTTCAGGCTCTTCGCCATAACGAACCCGCCCGCGTTTTCTATTTACTAAATATTTATATCCTCCAAAAACAGCTATTTTTATCGGTACTTTTGCCACGCCGTTGGTGAGCGATTGGTTGGGCATTAATAAGTGATCAACCGTAAAACCGCCCCACATATCATCGTTGTATGCAAGCAAAGAGGCTGCAAAATCGATATAACCTGTCTTTGCATTTGGTGGAGATTCTGTTGTTCCTTCAACCCTCAAAGTGCCGTCGAGATTGTACATATCGCCAAATGTGAGCTTGTAAAAATCTAACGCACGCTGCGAATATTTAAACGTAATGCCGGGTTGTAAAAACCATTCTCGCCTTTTGTAGCCTCTGTTTTCACCTACTTTTAATTTATACGAATACTGAACTCCCAAATCGGTTAAACTTAAATTTCCCGTACCTGCTTGGTCTCGATATGCCAAAAATCCCAAGCCGCTTTTGGCTTTTGGAAAATAGTGGTCGGCTGCCAAAGCATAAGTAACAAAAGTTCCGGGTATTTTGGGCCATTGGTCGCGATAATTAAAACCGATTCGACTGGAGCCGCTCATTCCCGCAAACGACGGTGCGATGGTTAATGGAGAAGAATAAAATTGAGAAAAATGAGATATTTGCCCGAAACCGTTATAGGATAAGGTAAAAATCAGAACAAGAGTTATATTGATGACTTTTTTCACAGACCTGATTTTGGTTTCTTAGTTTAACGAATTTTATATTTGTTTATTATCTTATTCAAAACAGATTTTTTTTGCATCTACAAATATTTATATTTTTTTTAATATTTTGCATTTTTTTTTTGAAAAATCTTTTTATGTTTTTTAAACAAATATAATTCCAATTTTTTAAAAAGTTCAAAAATAAGTTTAAATTGTTACTTGTTTATAAAAAATAAGAGCGTCTTTTGCCGTTTGGTCGGTGATAAGAGTATTAATTTCATATTTTCCGATTTTAGATAAACAGGTGCAATTTATTTGAGAATCGCTGTTTTTTTTATCTTGGTGCATGAGCAAAATTAATTTGGGAATGTCGTCCAAAGCAAAATCAATTCGTCCGTAAAGTGCATAAATAATTTCAATTATTTTTAACAGAGTCAATAAATCAAAGCCCAAAGTTTTGTGCGATATGTACAATTCGCAAATAATGCCGTAAGCCACAGCATATCCATGTTTTAGAGGTTTTTCGGTCTGTATGTAAAACTCTTCAAATGCGTGTCCGAAAGTGTGTCCGAAATTCAAAGCCTTACGAACGTCTTTTTCGAAAGGGTCGGCGAGGGTTATAGCAGTTTTTATTCGGATACTGTGTTCTATCAAAGTGTATAAAGTATCGGGATTGTCGATTTTTTCTTTGATTTTTTCTTCCGTAAAATTTACAAAATTTTCATTATCGGCTATCAAACTGTGTTTGAGCATTTCGGCATAGCCCGATAACAATTCGTTGTGTGGTAGGGTTTTTAAAAATTCAGGTGCAACAATGGTTGTCTGCGGAAAATTTATTGTTCCGATAGTATTTTTCATATGATGATAATTAATCCCATTTTTTCCGCCAATCGACGCATCGACTTGTGCCAGAAGACTTGTCGGAATATTTATAAAATTAATACCTCGTTTATAAGTCGAAGCAGCAAACCCGCCAATGTCTGTAATCATTCCGCCTCCCAAATTAATGAGAAGCGAATTTTTAACAGCTCGGTTTTCAGCTAAAAAATTCCATATATTTTGAAGTGTTTCTATATTTTTATTCTTTTCGCCGGCATCTATTGTAAAATGTTGGTATGTGGCAGGCAGAATATCAAAAATTTTTGGAAAACAATGAAATGCTGTGTTTGTATCCGAAAGAATAAAAATACTTTCCGGATTCATTTTCCTTATCACTGAATCTAAATCGAAAGAAATATTTCGTGTGATGAGAATATTTTGAAATTCAAGTTCGCCGGGCATACATTTCTTTTTGTTTGTTGCAAATATATCAATAAAAAAAATGATGAATGATAATTCGTGTAAAAAGATTTTTCAAAACGATTTTTATACTTTTGTAAAAATTTTAAAAATATAAAACGATGAATTTATTTCACGATACCGAAATTGCTTTTATCAGCAAAAATGATGCGGAACTGAGAAAAACCTATTGGTTATTTAAAACCATGGCATCGAAACGTTTCACTAAAATTGGTGAAATGCTTACAAAATTTGCCATGTACATACATTTTCCCATTCGTTGGGCTGTGAAACCTACTATTTATGCACATTTTGTGGGTGGCGAAAATCTTGAAGA
Organism: Draconibacterium orientale; assembly: GCA_020721645.1. Classification (GTDB taxonomy): domain Bacteria; phylum Bacteroidota; class Bacteroidia; order Bacteroidales; family JAADGE01; genus DYMH01. Next base: position 3,448 of record DYMH01000059.1, on the reverse strand, counting down.
TTGCTTGCCGACTGTCAAAAATCTCGAAAAGTTTCATGTAGGTGCAATTCTCGATTATTCGGTCGAAGGCGGGCACACTTCTCAGGATATTGCTAAGGCTCTCGATGAAACCATTAAATCCATTCACAATGCCGGGAAATATAAGAATATTCCGTTTGCTGTTTTCAAACCTACTGCGTTTTGTTCGGGTGAAGTCCTCGAAAAGGTAAGTAAAGGTAGCCAATTGAGCGAAAACGAAAATAAAGAAGCCAATGATTTTAAGGCTCATGTAAAACAGTTGTGCCAAACCGCCTACAACGCCAATGTGCCAATTTTAATTGACGCAGAAGATTCGTTTTACCAAAACTTTATCGATGATACGGTTGAAGAAATGATGAATCTTTTTAACAAAGAAAAGGCAATTGTTTATAATACGTGGCAAATGTATCGTGCTGACAGACTTGATTTTTTGAAACTATCTTACGAAAATGCAAAAGCAGGAAATTACTATCTTGGTGCAAAATTTGTTCGCGGTGCCTACATGGAAAAAGAGCGTGAACGAGCCTTGAAAATGAATTATACTTCGCCCATTTGTGTCGATAAAGATGCAACAGATAAAGCCTACAACGATGCTTTGCGTTTTTCGGTCGAACATCTCGACACGATTTATATTTTTAACGGGACTCACAACGAAGACAGTGTTTTGCTCCTTTGCCAATTGATGCAGGAACGCAACATTGCAGCAAACGACCGGCGAATCTGTTTTTCACAATTGTATGGTATGAGCGACCATATCAGTTTTAATTTGGCAAAAGTAGGTTACAATGTGGCTAAATATGTGCCTTATGGTCCTGTAAAACACGTTCTTCCGTACCTTTTCCGCCGAGCCCAAGAAAACACATCTGCCGGTAAGCAAGCCGGGCGGGAATTAAGGCTTCTTTCTCAGGAAATGCAACGCAGGAAAGCCTTGAAAACCAAATAAATAGATTTAATGAATTATGAAAACTGTTGATACTCTTTTACTGAATAAACTTTTTCTCAATGCCGAAATCTCGCCCCGATTGCGAACAATGCATTGTTTTCACGAATATCCCGAAGATACTTTACAACGCATGATTAATGTGATGAAACGAGGCTCATACATACGACCGCATCGACACGTTTCGCCGCTCAAACGAGAAATTTTTGTTATATTATCCGGACGTGCTGCTTGTTTTGAATTTGATACTTTGGGAAATATCACCCAAACCTACATTCTCGACCCGCTACAAGGTCGATTTGCGGTGGAAATTACCGAAAAATCATTTCATACAATTACCTCATTATCAGAATTTACAGCAGTTTTTGAATTGAAAGACGGACCCTATGTTCCGATTTCAGACAAAGACTTCGCACCTTGGGCACCCGAAGAAAACATGCCGGAAGTCGAAAAATATCTTAATAATTTGATTTCTAATATCTAAACAATGAGTCAAGTATAAAAAGTATAAAGTTTGAAAGTGAAAAGTGTAAAATCGTTCATAATCAGTAATTTATGTAAAGATGTGAATACAAGTTAAAGTCCTTATTTTCAGTATTATAACTTTATAAACTTTCTACTTTAGACTTTTTAAAGTGAACTCAACAATATAAAATTATGAAAAATATAACCATTCTATATTGTTTTACTCTATTACTGTCAATACATATTGCAAAAGCTCAAAGCAAAGAACAAATCTATTTTGAAAAAGCGAAAAATATCAACACAGATAAAGCATACACTGATTTTCTAAAGAAATATCCACACGGAAATTTTTCGCAAAAAGTCCAAGATGCACGTTTGGTTCTTGATGACATACAACCTGTTATCTCAACATTTTTAGGAAACGGACAGCGAAATTTTTACGGCAACCAAGCTCCCGAAAAATTAGATGTGCTGTGGAAATTGGATTTGGGCGAAGGTAACAGTCCTGTTCGAGGAAAGCCCAAAATTTGGAAAGGAGCGGGCTGGACGGGACAGCCGCTTTATGTTCGTGAAAAAGGCAGGAATTATTTGATTTTGGGAGCTTTCGATTTCAATCTAAAAAAAATTGATGCCGAAACCGGAAAAATTGTGTGGGAATATCGTTTTGATGATATAATAAAAGGTACCGGAACACTTTGGGTCAATCCAGTAGCAGATAACATTGAAAAAAGATATATTATAATACAAGGAAGTCGATTGGGAGCCGGAAAAACAATCGATGAGAAATATATCACAAGTTTGCGAGGCATTTCGTATGTTTCTGGCAAAGAATTGTGGCGAATGAATTCCACCCGCACTCATTGTTATAGCCGTGATGTCGATGGTTCGGCTTTAACAATAGGCGATACTGCATATTTGGCACTCGAAAACGGCTGGTTTACAGTTTTTAGTCCCGACCCCGAAAAGGCTGAAACGAGAGACGGAATGCTTCAAGCCAAAATTTACCGTCAAATTCAATATTTCAATGTACAAGACACACTTACACACCACGACGACCTTGTCTCGGAATCCTCACCGACACTTTTAAACGGACAAATTTTTACACCTTCCGGTTCCGGACATGTTTATGGTTATAACATTGAAAAAGCTAAAAATGATTTCGACCTCAATTTGGGTAACGATATGAACGGGTCGGCACCCGCAACCGATGATAATTGCTTGATTGTGGCTTGCGAAAAACAATTCTCCGATGGTTCGGGCGGCGTTTGTAAAATAAATCCCGCATTGTCCGGCGAAAAATCAATTCTGTGGTATTTCCCCACGGAAACTCGAAATTGGTATGTCTGGGAAGGCGGCATTATAGGTTCTGCAGCCGTAAACGATGCTTATGCCCAAGGTGATACTGCGAAATTAGCAGTGTTTATTGATGTTACAGGGCATTTGTATGTTGTGAGGCACGATAACATCGACCCCACAAAATTAGCCCTCGGACCCGATGGAAAAACGCTGTATCCGATGCCGCAATTAATTTTCGACCAAAAAATTGAAGGCACCATTTCGACCCCCATTTTTGTAAACAACATCATCGTTGCTCCAACAGATAAGGGTTTGTTTTTATTTCGTATCGACCTGAAAAATGAAAAGTTGATATTGCTCGATTCGTTTGAAGGTGTCGATTTTGATGCAAGTCCGATAGCAGTTGACGGCAAAATATACATTGCAGGGCGAGACGGATTCTTATATTGTTTCGGGAAAATTTGAAAATTGGGAAATTTGGAAATGAGGAAATTGGGAATATGAAAAATATTTTGTACATTTTAGCGTTTTAAGGAATATCAACACAAATATTCAGCTAAGAAAAATCCATGATTATTGCCAATCACACAAGGGCATGTTTATTAGAAAATCAAGTTGCTTGTAAGAAATTAGCAAAACGTGGACTTTCGTAGCCAAAATTAAATTATAAACACATGAAAAAATCAGCATTGATTATTTTACTTCTATTTGTAAATTATAGTGTTTGGG
>DYMH01000201.1 GCA_020721645.1 Draconibacterium orientale | reverse complement strand
CTAATGAATTTATTGTAAATTTATGTAATCTTAATTATTCGGTTTAATATAAGCTGTCGTAAGAACGATTTGCATTAAAAAGACGACTTTCCCAAACACCGCGTATGCTGTCGGTTTCGGAATTATTTTTTAAGTTGATGTAATTTGCAATATCTATACTCAAATCGTGTTCTTTATCTAAAAGATTTTGCGAAATTCCGGCAAATTTCAAGGCATCGGAACCGGCAAGTGCTTCTAATAAAACGGAAGATTTGTTGCGTTCGGAGAAATAAAAAGCGTTGTGTTTTCGCTGTAGGGACAGGTCGCGACCTGTCCTTACAACGGTTGCTAGGTCCAAACACAAATCAGCCGCTTCTTTATAAACTTCGCTTGCTTTTTCGCCCAATGCAATTTTATCGGATTGGGTAGAAATTTCTTTGCGGACTTTTGTGATTAGTGTGTCGCAGGCTTGATAATGGCGAAGAGCAATTTTTTGGCGTTGTTCCATACCTTTCGGGTTTTGAAAACCCGAAAGTTTTTTGCTGCTGTCTGCAAAGATTTTAGCTTTTGCCGGTAATGCTTGTAATAAAAAATTCCAATCCAAATAATCTTTAATTTCGGGAACAGAATAAATATTTGTTGTATCATTAAAATTGTATAAGCAACTTGCAACATTTTTTTGATAATATTTCAATGCTTTGTAGTATTCATATTTTTTATTATAAACATATCCGATATTTGTGTATGAAGTTGCCACATAGGTATGTTTTTGTCCGAATAGTTCTAATTTGATTTCCAAACTTCTAAAATGATACTCCAAAGCTTTGTCGTATTCTGATTTTTGTTCATAAACATTTCCGATATTGTTGTAAATAGTTGCCACATCCGTATTTTTTTCGCCAAGTAGTTCTAAATAAATTTCCAAACTTTCAAAATAATATTCCAATGCTTTATCGTATTCAGATTTAGCATCATAAATATTTCCGATATTGTTGTAAGACATTGCCACACTATTATTTATTGCGCCAAATTGTTCTAAATAAATTTCCAAACTTTCAAAATAATATTCCAATGCTTTGTCGTATTCTAATTTTTTCCAATAAACATTTCCGATATTGTTGTAAGAATTTGCAACTTCATTATTTTTCTCACCAAGTAGTTCTAATCGAATTTCCAAACTTTTAAATTGATATTCCAATGCTTTGTCGTACTCGGATTTATTTTCATAAACAAGTCCGATATTGTTGTAAGAAGCTGCCACATCGGGATGTTTTTCGCCAAGTATTTCTAATCGTATTTTCAAACTTTTAAAATGATATTCCAATGCTTTGTCGTATTCCGAATTATAATAATAAATATTCCCGATATTGTTGTAAGCAGCTGCCACATCAGAATGTTTTTCGCCAAGTAGTTCTAATTTGATTTCCAAACTTTTATAATAATAATCGAATGATTTGTAGTATTCGGATTTCATTGCATAAACGGTTCCGATATTGTTGTAGGAAGAAGCCACATCAATATTTTTTTTGCCAAGCAGCTCTAATCTGATTTTTAAACTTTTAAAATAATAGTCCAATGCTTTGTTGTATTCTGATTTATTTTTATATACAAGTCCCAATAAGTGTAAAATTTTTGCATTTTTTAAACTATTTTCTCCCAAATGTTTTATATATATTGGCTGTGCTTTTTCAGAATAAAATAATGCACTATCCAATTTGAAAGTTTTTCTGAAATTGTCGGCTTTCAAATAATATTGATTTGCCAAAGTGGTATCCGCAGTAATATCTTGCGAAAAAGCAGTTTGAAATGTGAATAAATTGATAAAAGTGAAAGAAATGAATAAAAGGTTTTTCATTTTTTAGAATTAAATGATTCGGAATTTTTCCGATGAAAGTAAAACACCTTATTTCCCAATCAAAATAAACGGACTCCAAAAATACGGATGGGCAAATATTTGTTCCGAAATCATTTTCAACTTTGCTTTTCGCAACGACTTAGAATATAGCGGTTTTCGCAAACCGTTTTCGAGAATATTGTCATAAAAATTTATCATTAGTTGCGATGTACTTTCGTCGGAAACCTGCCAAAGCGAAACCACGATATTTTTTGCGCCCGCATAGAGGAGTGCGCGTGTGAGTCTGATAATTCCTTCGCCTTTTTTGATTTTCCCAAGACCTGTTTCGGAGGCGGAAAGCACAACTAAATCGGCATTCAATTCCAAGTTGTAAATCTCGCCACTGTACAAAATTCCGTCGTTTTGTTCCTTGCCGGTGTTCAATTCGGCTTCAATTTCTGTAATTGAAGTGTCTCTTATTTGCGACAAAAGCAAGCCCGAAAGTTCCGGTTTTTCGCTGTTTACGAAACCGTGAGTTGCAAAATGCAACATCTTATATTTTTTTATCTCATCGGATTTCAGTAAACTTTCCGAAGCGTTTTCATTCAGTTCAATTTTTGCGTTGTATTGTTTTTGGTCGAATTTCGAAAAAATTGTTTTTACTTCATTGATGGTTCCGGGGAGCGGATTGATATAGTTTCCGTTCGAGATTAGAAAACCGCGCGTTGCCGAAGAGTCCTTGCTCATGTTGTTTGTTCGGCGAAGCAGTTCACGCGAAGCGTAGGATATTCCCGATGTATTTTCATCGGAAAAAACGGGAGCAAAGGCAAGCCAATCGTTAAGCGGTGTTTGTTTGGGTTTGTGGTTTTTCTCTTTTGGAAATGTTCTGTTAAACAATGTAGCCGAATACGAATAACTTATGTTGAATTTTCTGAGCAAATAAGGCAAATCCGAAAATTTTTCGGTACCGTTTGCCTTATTTGTTAAAAGAGCTTCAAAGGGTATGGTTGCCAGCACATTGTCGGGAATAATAATCAAATTTTCGATTTTTTCGTCTAAATTTTTTGGAAATACTGTTTCGTAAATCAATTGTGCCAGTCGTTTGTAGTCGGAATACGCTTTTTTTGAATTTTCCGTCAAACTCTTCCGCAACAAAAGTATGCTGTCGTTGAAATTTATCGGTAGTTTGGATTCTTGATATTCGATTTTGTTTCGGCGTATTGTAAAAATTGAAAAAGAGCTATCACTCATGGTATAAGAAATCATTGCGGTTCGGCGGTCGAGTTGTTTTTGAATTTCGATAAGCGAAACCGGTTTCGAATTGTATTTCAGCTCGTGATATTTTGGATATCGGGTTTCGAAAACAATAATCAAACTGTCATATGAGCGGTTTTTATCAAACAGCATATTTTGGAATTTTGAAATTTGAATGCTGTCCAAACTCTCAGGTTCGGCTAATTGTTTGGTATAAAACGAAATATCGGTTTTCAAATCGTGCTCATTTTTCAATAAATCTGCGGGAATTCCGGTAAATTTCAACGCTTCTTGTCCCGCCAGAGCTTCCAGAAGAACGGATGATTTATTTTTTTCGGAAAAATAAAAAGCCATTTCATCGTAATATTTTTTGTCTTTCGAATTTTCGATTATTTTGGTTAAGTTTTCGCACAGCGGTATTGCGTCTTCATATATTTCGCAGGCTTGTTCCGCCAGAGCGATTTTATCGCTCAAACCTGTAATCTCTATTCTTGTTAAATCAATTAATGTATCGCAGGCTTGATAGTGGTACAGGGCGATTTGCATGCGTTCCAAACCTGACAGGTCTCCAAAACCTGTGAGGTTTTTGCTTGTATCAGCAAGAATTTTGGCTTTGGATTGTAAAGCTCGTAATAAAAAATACCAATTCGCAGCATTTCTTATTAAAGGTGTTGCGATAACATTTATTGTGTCAACATCATTATGTAAGCAATAACTAATACCTTTTTGATAATATCTCAAAGCGTCATTAAAATATTTTTTTTCTGAATAAACATGTCCAATATTCGTATAATTCATTGCAATTTGTGCTTGTTCATTTACAAAAATACTTTTGTTTATATCCAAAGCCTTCGAAAAATAATATAATGCAGAGTCATAGTTTAATTTCTCCCAATATGCAATACCAATATTGTGATATCTGCCGGCAACTTCGTAATTTTTCTCACCAGAAATCGAGATTAGAATATTATTAGATTTTAAATACCAATCAATTGCATTATCAAATAATTTCTTCTCTTTATATATCAACCCGATATTATTATAGCTTTGAGCAATCGAATAATTATCATTTTTTAATAATTCCTTTTTAATCTTTAAAGATTTTAAATGATACTGTAAAGCCTGGTCTGTTTCATTTTTTGAATCATATATATTACCGATATTATTATAACTGTCTGCAACTGATAGATTATTTTCGCCTAAAATCTCAATTTTTAAGTGTAAAGATTTAAAATAGTATGAAATAGCCATCTCGTATTCATGTATATCATAACAAACAACACCTATGTTATTATAACTATCTGCAATATCGATATTTTTTTCGCCATATAATTTTTTGGTTATATCTATATCTAAGTAGTAATAAGATAAAGCCTTTAGACTTAATTACATAAATAATATTTATTTTTGCAGAAAACACTGATTATGGA
>DYMH01000200.1 GCA_020721645.1 Draconibacterium orientale | reverse complement strand
CCGTTGATAAAAATTTTGTTGGTGTATGCCGGAATTTCTATTGTTGTGCTTCCTTTTTTAACAATTAGAATGATGTCGTTTTTTTGTAGCGGATATTGTTTTGATAAAAGAAGTGCCGATTTATCGGTTTTTTTGCCTTTGTCGAATATCAATTGTTTAGGATTCCAGGTGTAAAGTGTATCGTTCTTGTATAAATTGATATTGCTGCCTGTAAAAACCTCATCATGCCGTGCGAAATATTTTGCCGTCGAATCCTTCAAACTTGCGGAACCTTTCATACCGAGCGATTTACAAAGATACTCATTGATGTCGGCACTTCCGATAATGCCGTGCGGAACGTCGTTGAGCGGACTGTATGCAGCCAAAAAAACATCATCGGCAGTGTGCCCGTGTGTTGTGAATCCGATATATGTTCTTGCATTCAAGATGTTTACAAATGTTTTCGAGATTTCGGATTGGAGTTTATCTTTTACTTTTGATTTCGGAAGCGTGTAAACTGAAAGAAATGAGTCGGAAAGCTGCGAAATTTCTCCAATTTCTGCATTCGTAAGGCGGATTTTTGAATTGAATTTAGAAAATTGTTGTGCTATAAAAAGTGAATCGGGTTTTGTGTTTTTCCCTTTTGTCAGTTCGCTGATATATAGATTTGTAAATCCGTCGGTTGTCATTTTACAATCGACCAAAGGTTGCATTATTTCACGAATCGAAAGAGTGTCGTATCCTTTGTTTGAGCGGGCATTCCCGATACTTACGCCGCTGTTGGCATGGTCCGGACAAATCACAACCACGGTTTCTTGGTTCGATTTTGCAAATTTCATCACCGCACCAAGGGCTTTGTCGAATGCTGCATAATCGGAAATCAATCCTATTGGGTCGTTGGCATGTGCTGCCCAATCGATTTTGCTGCCTTCTATCATCATAAAAAAACCGTTTTCATTTTGCGATAAAAGTTCGAGTGCTTTTTCCGTCATTTCGCTGAGCGATGGAATTTTCGATGCATCGTTATCCATATCAAAAGGCAAATCAACGGGAGTAAAAAGAGCCCAAGTCTTCGGGTTTTTATTGTTTCGGAATGCTGATATATCATTCTTAATAATTTTGGTATTATTTTCTGTCAATACCGAAGTGTCTGAGGATAAGAAATTTGAACCTCCGCCGAAAACCACATCAATATCGTTGTGAAACATTTGTTTTGCTATAATTCCGTAGTTTCCTCTGTCGTACCAATGTGCCGAAAAATCGGCAGGTGTTGCGTGCGGAAATTGACACGTAAACACCAAGCCTGTACTTTTGCCCGATAATTTGGCAGCTTCCAAAACAGTCAAAAGTGGTTGATATTTTTTGTCGGGATTCACCAAAACGAGATCGCGTTTCGGGTCTGCCGGCGGATACATGGCAATGTACCCGGTTTGAGATGCACTTCCTGTTGAATACCAGCTCGATGTGGGGGCAGAATCGCCGATTGGAGCGTTCGAGGAGTGTGTGTGAACCATTCCCGTAATGAGCGGGTCGATATTCAAATTGTGCTTCGATGTGTCTTGATACCACTGATACCATCGAGTTAGTGAGAGAACGTTGGCACTTGTTCCGTCGGGAATCATGATGATGACGTTTTTGATTTTCGTTTCCTGCGATAATGCTAAAAAAGCATGAAAAATTAGGAATGTGGAAAGAAGGAGTTTGATTATTTTCATTGTTTGTAAAATAATAAATTTTGTAATATTTAAAAAGGCTGAACACGAAATTCAGCATCAATTCGGAAGCAAATTTAAACCGAATATTTTATTCTTTTCTGATTATTATGGATATTTATTTGAAATTGTGCTTTATTTATTGAATTGTTGATTTGAAGTGAAGCGAGAAATCCTTTTTTTATAGAAACAGCAGATAGGTATTTTCGTGATGGACTAAAAAACTCCTTTCCCTTTATTGATGATGAATTATAAAACCTATTCAGCAACAATTTAAAATAACCGAAACAAACCACTGTTTAAAGTTGCGTTTTATCAATCGTTTGGTATTTGATATTTAAAAGCAATCAGCATATCAGCATATCAAAAAATCGTTATATCAATATATAAACCCTTATGTTTGAAAATTCGGAATATCTGTTAAAAATTAATTTGGAAATGTGTTGTTTTTTAAAATCGATTTTATAAATTTGTCATGTTTTTAAATCATTAATTTTTATTAATCTTAATTCCATTACTATGTTTACAAGAATGTTTAAATTGGGGGGGGCATTGTTAGCTCTTCTCTTGTAGTGTTTGCAATGATGTTTGCATCGTGTACAAAAAACGAAAGCGATTTGGCGGCAGTTCAAGAGACTGTGGACCCTACTTCTCAAAAAATCCTTGCTTTTAAAGCGAAAGTAGAAAGCGGCGAAAAATCCGCCGAAACCATGAGTTTAGATTCTGCCGTGTGGTATGTGGAAGCGGCTTTGAATTTTACGTATTGTATTGTATCAGAAGAAAATGCCGAAGCCGGTGCAGATGAAATCTATCAAGACAGCGTCTTTTTCAAATCAGAAGATAATAACGGAACTATCAGTATTGAAAATGTAGGACTTGCATTTTTATCTATTCAACATCAGATGTTAGAAAAATTGAACGATGTAAATTCTACTATTAAATTTTTCACCGCAGCCGATGTCGAATTAAAAGACGGATTCTTTAAAACTATTTTTGAAATTCATTACAAAATATCGAACAACAAATATGGCGGTATTGTTATACCGGAATATTATGACATAACCGACAATTGGGAATGGGGAAATAAACTTGGGAACTGTACACACACTATTTTGAACCACGATGCCGTAGATGAAATTAAACGATGTGCAAAATCTCAAATTCCCGTTAATACAGGAATTTATTTTACAAATGTTCGATTCGAAGGGAGATTTATTACAGCATTGTATGGCGAAACTGTCCATAACGATGATATAGATCTTGGACCTTGGGGTATTTATATGTTTAGTACATTTTATACCGGCGATTTATATCAACCGGTCTCAACATGGCATTATTGTATTTCTGACAATTATTGTATAATATATGCCTATGAAACCGTTCAGGCCTTATCGGTTGTAGAAGAAATTGCAGGTAATAATAGAAAAGTCGCTTATTGGTATCTTAGACAAGATGCATGGATTGCCCCAATGCGTGAATGGGGACTTATTAGACATGTCCTTTATGTTGGTACCGGAATTAGTCATTTAGGTCCGCCGACTAATTAAATATTGTGAAAAAAAATAAAAAGTACCTGCGTATTTTGTTCGATGCGTGGGTACTCTAAAATTAATTCGTATGAAAAAAATTACAATACTTATTATTTTTATTCTCAATGCAAGTTTAAACTTATACTCACAAAATTCGTTTCAAACGATCATTGAATCTCCGCATTACCACCTTGGTGCGTATGATGTTATTCAGACCAACAACTCCGATTATATTATTGTGGGGTTTAAAGCCAATAGTGCCTATGATACAATTGGTGGGTATTTGGCAAAAATATCAAAATACGGGAAATTGATTGCCGAAAAAGACACTTTTTTAACCGATACTATTTTTGGTTTTTTTTCCGCAGAAAAATTAAACAATGGTAATTTTATTACGTATGCTATATTAGAACCGCAAAATATTCAGGGACATAATGTAATATTGTTCAATGAATACAGCCCCAATTTGGATTTAATTCAAGAGCATAAAATTAAATTTCCGATAGATACGGTGTACGTAATCGAATCTCGACTTAAAGCGGTAAATGGGAATTATTATCTTAATGGATATGCCAATGATTATACCAAAAATAAAGGCGGTTCCAGTTTTATTTACAAATTTAACGGCTCTCTTGATAGTATGCTTTTTGTAAATAACACCCACCATTATGTAGATATTAAAGGGAATAATACTCAAACTATTTATGCAGCAGGGACATGGATTGATAATTCCTTTTCACCAATTGTAAAAATGAATGAATCCGATTTGACAATTGATACAGTCTATGATTTCGGCTCAATTCTGGGAGGAGATAATATGTTTTTTGGAGGAGATGATGCTCAGATAGAATTTTTAACAGATTCAACTTTTTTATATCTGAATACTGACCAAAGGGAACAATTAAATATGAGTATATTGGATACTGCTATAAATATAAAATACAATATAGCTTTTGGAAACCCCGACTACCAAGATTTTCCATTAGAGATTAAAAGTATTTCTTTCCTAAATCAAGATTCCATTTACGTTGGTTCTAATTTTCCATTTTCGGCTTTTTATAGTATTGCTTTGTTCGATTCTCAATTAAATATTCGTTGGGAAAAATTTATTGAGATACCAAATTCTTTTGTTGGTGTGAGTATTGTTGCAGCAAACAATGGAGGCTGTTTATTACTGGTTGAACTGGCAGATGGGAAAAAAAAGATTTTAGCACTCAAACTCGACTCCCATGGCAACCTTCCCGTTTCGGTTCCCGAAATATCGGATGCCAAAATGAGCGAACTCA
>DYMH01000058.1 GCA_020721645.1 Draconibacterium orientale | reverse complement strand
CACCGGCGGTTATTCATATTAAATCCTTTTCAGGATTTCTATTCAAAATATTAATTAACTATATTTCAATGACTTAAAATAAATTTTGACCCGTGATTCGCATTAGTAGTTATTTTTTAGTAGTTAGTGTTTAGAAAAAACGCTAAATATGAGGTGATTGTCCGTTTATGAAGTGCATTTAAGTAAACGGACAGATTATTTTCTATATAATGGCTGGAAGAAAACTCGTAATTCGCTTTTATATTGTGCGATTCAATAATATTGCAAGCTGAATTTTTCCCGAAAACTCTGTGTAACAATAACGCGACTGTATCACAGAGTTACACAGAGTAATCCATACGCAAATTATTGTATAATTCATTAATATTCAAACTATTGCACGTTTTCTTGCAAATACTAAATAATGAGCCAAGTATAAAGTTTGTAAAGTAAAAAGTGCATATCGTTTATAATCAACAATTTAGGTAAAAAGTAGAAATTTATGTTAAAGTCCTTATTTCCGGTACGATAACTTTATAAACTTTCTACTTTATCACTTTTTATAATGAACTCAATAATGATATAAAAAAACCGACCTGAAATATCAGTCGGTTTTGTGCGGGTGAAGGGACTCGAACCCCCAAACCTTTCGGCATCAGATCCTAAGTCTGACGCGGCTGCCAATTTCGCCACACCCGCTTTTGAAGTTCACAAAAGTAATTCAATTTTCCCGAATAAAAAAGCAAAAAAATCATTTTCGGAACAATACTCATTTCAAACCCAAAAATCTATTGTTGAAAAAACATGTCAATTTTATTATATGCCTGATATTCAAATTATTTACGAGTTTTATTGAAGAATAAAATGAAGTTATAAAACTTATTTTTTCCCTTGTTTTAAGAGTTCTGTTGCGTTTTGTACGGCAGCTTCGGTTACCATTTCGCCGCTCAGCATTTTTGCGATTTCGGTAATTCGTTCTTCCCGGCTCAACAATTTTATTTGGGTATTGGTTTGTGTATCGTTTTCGGTTTTATACACAAAATATTGAAAATTGGCTTTTGCGGCAATTTGGGGCAAATGGGTGATGTCAATCACTTGCATATTTTTTGACATTTGCAACATGATTTCTCCCATTTTTCCGGCAATTTCGCCCGAAACGCCGGTATCAATTTCATCGAAAATAACTGTCGGTAATGCAACCGAATCTGCAATCAAAGCTTTGATACTCAACATAAGCCGCGAAATTTCGCCGCCAGATGCCACTTTTGCAATTTCCGACAATTCGCCCGATTTATTGGCTGAAAACAGAAAACTTACTTTATCGGTTCCGGTTTCGGTAAAATCTTCGGTTTTTAAATGGTGTATTTTAAATTTTGCGGAAGGCATGCCCATTTCTGTGAGCAGTTGAGCAATTTTCGACTCTGTTTTTTCAAACGTGCCGATGCGTTTTTTACTGATTTCGGAAGCCTGTTTTTCTAATATTTTTTTGGAAGCATCAATTTTTATTTTCAGCTCGTTCAAATTCTCGTCAAACGATGCAATTTCATTGAGTTTTAGCGAAATATTGGATTGTATTTGAAGTAGATCTGAAATTGTTTCGACGGCGTGTTTTTTTTGCAGCGAATAAATTAAATCGAGCCTTTCTTTGAGAAAATCAATGCGTTGTTTATCGAACTCAATATTTTCGCCGGAATAGTTGATTTCTGCTGCTAAATCTTTAAGGTCGATTAATATGGTTTCGGCACGCTGAGTATATTCACCGGCTTTTTTGTGGAATGTTCTGATTTTTGTTAAAGCGGAAACCACAACTCGCAATCGGGATAGGATTCCATAATGTTCTTCATCGAACAATTCACCCGCTTCGGATAAATTTCGCTTTATTTCTTCGGCATGAGTGAGGTTTTCGAGTTCTTCTTCGATTTGGGCTTGTTCGTTTTCTGTTAATTTTGCGGCTGATAATTCATCGAACCGAAATTGAAGGTAATCGCTTTCTTTCTTTGAATTTTCCGATTTTTCAAAAAGTTCGTTATAATCCAGCAAATATTTTTTATATTCTCTGAAAATCTGCCTGTATTGATTCAAATCGCCGCTCAAACCTGCTAAGGAATCTATCATCAATAATTGGAAAGTTAGGTCGTTAAGCTCCGGATTTTTATGTTGCGAATGAATATCGGTTAATTTTGTTGCTAAATCTTTTAAATCGCTCAAATTAACGGGAGTGTCGTTGATAAAAGCTCGTGATTTACCGCTCTGACTGATTTCTCGCCGAAGAATTACTTTTTCATCGTAATCTATATCAAGGGCTTTAAAAAAGTCGGCAAAATCGTAGTTTTTTATATCAAAAAAGCCTTCGACAACGCATTTTTTTTCTTTCTCGCGTAAAACCACTGCATCGGCACGCTGCCCAAGTATCAAAGATAAGGCTCCGAGCAGAATGGATTTTCCGGCTCCGGTTTCACCTGTTATAACATTGAAGCCTTTATTGAAGGAAATCTCCAATGAATCGATAAGAGCGTAATTGGAAATGGACAATGAAATCAGCACCTAATTTGTTTTTTATCTACAAATATAGAAATTGATTTGAATGTTTATGATATTTTTTTAAAATTTTATTCTTTCAAATCGTTTAAAACAGATTGGAAGTCGGGATATGCCTGCATCAGATAATCGTCCCACTTTCCCAATGCCTTTAATATTTTGTATCCCGAAACAATATAATATCTTAAAGAACTTTAAATGGGGCTAAACGACATTGGATTTATTCATCTTTCCCTCCGAAAAATAATTGATTCCGGCAGCAATCTTAATTGCCTTATAATGTGCCATTTCCGGAATATTGTCCATATTTTGTCCGGAAGAAAATTTACGGAGTTGTATATTTTGTCCGGTCGTTTTTTTTGTTTTCCCTCAACTTTAAATTCATATTTGCTTATCTGAAATTTAATATTTATTTAACCATGAATCGAAAATGAGCATAGAAATAAAACAAATAAATGATGAAAGTGTTTCCGAAAATATAAATGATGTTTTGGATATTATTGATGTTCAAAATAAAATTATAAAAAAAATTTTGGAAAAAAATAATATATTAATCGATAACAAAAACAATATAATCAAAGAGCCCGACAAAACTCAATCAGAAAACACTGAAAATGAATCTATAAATGAATAAATAAATGTCATTTCACTTTTTTACTAACTATTAAATTAATATTTTATGAAAAGATTTTTAATTTTTGCAGCGAGTGTAATATTACTTGCAGTTTTTAATCCTGTTTTAGCTCAAAACAGAGAATTAACCAACGAACGACAATGGGTATGGCAAAATCCTTTACCACAAGGAAATGATTTAAACGATATGTATGTATTTGATGAAAATACAGCAATTGCAGTGGGAAAGATGGGGACAATAATTAAAACAACCGATGGGGGTATGTCTTGGTATAAATACGAAAGTAATTCAACATCAGAATTAAACAGCGTTTTTTTTATCAACAATAATACAGGCTGGGCAGGCGGCTACACAAATACATTGTGCAAAACTATCGATGGCGGAAAAACATGGAAAACACAGATTTTTAATAAATTCCCTGAATCAGTTAGTCTTCATGTATCAGACCTTTATTTTACTGACGAAAATAAAGGTTGGATTAGTGGAGGTGGTTTTATTTATAGCACTACAGACGGAGGCGAAAGCTGGATAGAAATGGAAACGGCTCCTGAATGGGGTGCCGAAAGAATTCAATTTTTTAATAATGATACAGCAGTTATTTTTTCAGGAGGCATGCCATGGTATACAAACAACGGCGGACTTGTTTGGGAAATGAAAAATCCTAATTTCAATGACCCTAATTTTCCACTGTGCGTACCTTATGACATGTTCTTTGTAGATGAAAACCACGGATGGTTGGTAGGTGGAGATGAAGCTAATCATACCGGTAAAATATCAGCAAGCACAGACGGGGGATTAACCTGGATTGCACAAACTCCCGGCACTTCGGAAGTAATATATTCAGTACATTTCACAGACACTCTAAACGGTTGGGCTGCCGGCGAAGATGTTATTCTAAATACTACAGATGGCGGAAATACATGGAATATCACAGATACTATTATAGAGAATGGTATTTCGATGACATTAAACAACATTAAATTTAGTGATACCCAAACCGGCTTTTTTGTTGGAGATTACGGCATAATCTATAAAACAACAAATGCAGGTGCCGAATGGATTAGCCTAATAAGCAGTCCCGTAGTACATAATAATTATTTCTACGATATCGAATTTACCGATGACACAACCGGATACGTAGTTGGTACTTCAGGTTCATTGCTAAAGACAACCGACGGAGGAGAAACATGGAGTGCAAAAAACACCGGTATTAGTGATGTTTATACCTCGTTGAATAAAATTCAAATGATTAATAGCAATACCGGCTATGCAGTTGGGAACATGGGTGCAATAATTAAAACAACAGATGCCGGAGAAACTTGGACACCACAAGTGTCCGGTCTTACATCAAGTCTTTATAGCTTACACTTTCCGGAAAACGACCTTACCGGTTGGGTTTCAGGAAGTTTAGCAAAACTCTTAAAAACTACCGATGGAGGTCAAAACTGGACAGCCCAAAATGTTGGAGTAAGCGGTTCTTATGTGTTACATTTTTTTAACAACCTTGAAGGATACATAATGAGTGGCAATAAATTTTATAAAACTACCGATGGAGGAAATACTTGGACTTATACAACAATAGATCCTAATGTCGTCACCATTATTTCAACAACATTTTATTGTCAGGACGAACTAACTTTTTTTGTTCTTACAACTAACGGAAAAATATACAAAACAATTGATGCCGGTAATACATGGACAGAATTGATTCATATTGGGCTCGGTTTATATGGAATAGAAACAACACCCGAATCAATTATTGCAGTAGGAAACGGCGGAGTAATAATAAAATCAACCGATGGAGGTATTAACTGGACATTGGAAGATACCGAAACACATTTAAGTTTAAAAGCAATACACATTAAAAATGATTCTACGATGTGGGTTTGTGGTGAAAGAGGTGCCATTTTACATTTAGGCGGTATGAAACCTTTATCAATTACAATAACCGGTGAAGATACTTATTGTGCAGGCACTGATGGTTCACCTATTGGATTAGAAGACTCTGAAATAGATGTTGTTTACACTCTTTTGAAAAACGGAGTTGCTCAACTGCCAACAGTAACAGGAACCGGCAGTGCAGTTTCATTCGGAAATCAACTTCAAGGTATATATAAAGTATCAGCTGAAAATCAATATGGTACAACCATTTTACAAGATGTTGTTACAATTACCGAAATTCCATACCTACCCGCAATCGTTATAGTTGCCGATGAAACCACAATTTGCAGTAATTCTTCAACAAATATTTCTACTACCGAAAATTATACATACACAACTTGGCAGCACTCATCAGACAATTCTAATTGGACAGATATTCCGGATTTAATTTCAAATACCCTTTTAGTGTCTGATATTGAACAAACAACATATTACAGAGCCATAACATCAAATCAATGCGAAACTTTAACATCAACATCCGTAGAAATAATAGTTGATTTAGCCCCTGTTGGAGGCGATGCTGTTGCAGAAGATAATTCGGTTTGTTTGAGTGGTTCTACAACAATTAATCTTTCAAACTATACAGGGCAAATACAATGGCAAAATTCATTGGACAATACAACATGGGAAAATATAGTTGGTGCAAATTCAGAAGCATATCAAACTCCTGAAATAATAGTAACAAATTATTTTAGAGCAGAACTTACTAACGGAGTATGTATTGGAAGTAACTTTTCAAGTGTTGCGTCAGTAGTTGTCTCCGGTCAAGCACCTGCACAGCCAAGTGAAATTTCCGGCTCTACACAGCCCCTGCCGAGTTCTACACAAACTTACAGTGTTGTTAATATCGAAGGTGTAACCTACACATGGTCAGTACCAAGCGACTGGACAATATTGGCAGGAAATTTATCCAACACAATAGCCGTAACAGTTGGCTCTGTTAGTGGAAATATTGAAGTTGTACCTTCAAATGATTGTGGCAATGGCGAAGCTCAAACTCTTGTTGTTGATGTCCTTACAAGTACGTCTGAACTTCTTGAAACGGAATTTTCAGTTTACCCCAACCCCGCAAGCACCTTTATTTCAATCGAAACTAATGCAATGGAATTAAATTCTCGAATTGAAATTATAAACACCGACGGAAAAGTTGTTTATAATGGTTTGTTAGATAATCAGATGAGAAAAGAAATAAACATCGAAAATCTTAATTCGGGAATCTATGTAATAAAAATAACAAACAACAGAAATTCAAAATTCGTGAAATTTTTAGTTCAAAAATAAGGGAGCTTCTAAAAATTAGATTTTTCGAGGCCTGCGATTTTTTACTTTCAGTGAGGGCTACGCCGTTCAAAACCAGAGTTTACTGCTGTAAATGAGGATTTTGAAAAATAAGCAAAACGAAGAAAAAGCAATTTTTAGAACTCCCGATAAGTGAGAGTGAATATTTTGAAAGCTGCCTGTAATGGGCAGCTTTTTTTGTTTTTTAGATATCTGAAAAATAATGACAATTGATTATTTATCAAAATTCAGAAAGAATTTATTAAATTTGTGTTTAAAACCCAAAAATTATTAAAAAATTGATATTAAGACAAAAAATATTTGTAAGCATATTATTTTTCGGTTTAGCAAATATAAATTTATCATTTTCACAAACCTACAATTTCGATAGTTTAAAAAAAACTATATCTGAAAATAAAGGTACAGAAAGAGAAATAGATTTATTAGTAGAAATATCCGAGAATTATAAAGCTAATAATATTGATACTGCATTATATTACATATTGTTAGCAATTGAAAAAGCTAAAAGTATCGAATACTCAAAAGGTTATATTAATTCTCTACATACTTTAAGCAGTATTTTTTTGTTCAAAAATGATTACAAAAATGCTTTTAAATATGCAGAACAATCACTTATAGAGTCTCAAAAATCTAAGAACAAAGAATTAATAGGTATTTCTAAAACATATATAGCAGTTATTTACGCCGAATCCGGTAACTACACGTTGAGTACAAAATACAATTTTGAAGCTCTTGAAATTTTCGAAGAAATTGAAAACAAATTGCAAATTGAAACAGTTTACGGAAATATTGGAGCAGATTATTACGAACAAGAAAATTACGAAAAATCACTTGAATATCAACAAAAAGCATTGGATATTGCATTTGAAATCAAGGATACAGTAGGTATTGCATATATTTATAATAATATCGGAATTATCTATTTTTCACATTTTCAAGATAATACAAAAGCACTTTATTATTTCAGAAGTGCACTGTCAATTAATAAAAAATTGAAAAATTACTATTTACAAGGATTAAATTTTATTAATATCGGGAGTGTTTTCATAGAAACAGCTTCTCCGGATAGTGCATTATATTACTACCAAACAGCTCTTGACATTTTTACAAAACTTGATAGTAAAGCAAACGTTTCTAATTGTTATTTCTTAATTGGTGAAATTTTTTTTTCGCAAAATGATTTTATCAACTCAATATATTATGCAGAACTATCTAATAAACTATCCATTGAAAATAGTTATTTAAATATGACTAAAAATGCTACAACTTTGTTGCATAAATCTTATCTTGCTTTAAATGACACTATTAAAGCGTATGAATATTTTGTATTAGAAAAAAAAATAAATGATAGTCTTGATTTAGTTCAAAACAAACAGGAAATTCAAAAAATAGAATTTCAATATCAGATAGAAAAAGAAACTCAACAAAGAAAAATAATACAAACAAAAAGAAACTTCATTTACGCTATTATATTCATTCTGCTAATTGTATTTATTTTATTGATAATACTTTCGTATTCAAGGCAGAAAATAAAAGTAGATATAATGACCCTCAAAAATCAAAAAATTCAATCAGAACTTGATTTCAAAAACAAAGAAATTACCGTAAACCTGTTATCAATAAGTAAGGTTAAAGAAATATTAGATTTAGTATCTGAAAAATTACAATTTATTGAAAAAAAAGCAACTGAAAAATTTGTTAAAAATAATATTATTGAACTCGAAAAAGAAATTACGAAGCTCTTGGACGATAAATTAGGGCAAGAACTTTCGTTAAGATTCAACGAAGTTAATAATGATTTTTACGAAAAATTAACAGAAAAATTCCCTAATATTACCCCTAACGATTTAAAAATGTGTGCTTTTCTTCGGTTAAATATGTCTTCAAAAGATATTTCCCTTATCACCGGACAACGAGTCGAAACCATTGAAAGTGCCAGATACCGACTCCGAAAACGACTCGGAATTGTAAATTCCGATACAAATCTTGTTGAGTTTCTTTCTCAATTTTGATAATAAACATAAAAAAAATACTCGAACAAACTTCCTTATAATAAAGTTTTTACAACAAATTGTGCAACTAAAATACAGGTGTTTTTTTCAGGTATCAAGTTTTAATGCAGGTGAAAAAATTGCTTTTTGATGAGTTAGTGTATATTCTTGTAATGTTTAATTTTATTAACAATTTAAATTTTTTAATTATGAGAAAAAGAATACTAATAACCGCTTTAATAGCAGTTTCGTTTCTACAAATTTCGGCTCAAGATGCTTGGAAGTATTTGAATCCTGCGCCTACCGAAAACAATCTTTATTCTGTATGGTTTACAAATGAAGAAACAGGATTTACAGTTGGGGAAGCCGGAACAATTTTGAAAACTGAAGACCATTGCTATACATGGCAAGCTTATGATGATTTATTTGGTAATAATGGACATAGAGCTTTTGGAGATGTTAGATTTTTTAACGAAAGTGATGGTTATATTTCAGGTGTAGGTTATATTAACTTAAAAACTACTGATGGAGGCTCTACTTGGACTGAATTTCCGTTAGGTGATATAATAGAAACTAACTTATTTACTATATATTTCCATAACGATTTTCAAACCGGTTTCATAGCCGTTATTAATGAGAATACAAACAATATAGAAATCAGAAAAACAACTAATGGCGGTACAAATTGGGAAACAAAGCTTGATCTGGGTCCATTTATGAGTCTTCACACCAGAGTAACACACATTTATTTTTCTGATGTTAATACCGGTTTTGTGATTTCTTACGGTACAATTTACAAAACCACAGACGGTGGTGAAACATGGAATACAATGTTATCATTGGCACCGAGTTATGAAAGTTCATACACCAATTTACACTTTATTGATAATAATATTGGTTATGTTTTAGAAAATCATAAAATTTTAAAAACAACAGATGGGGGTTTAAGCTGGACTACATTAGCTATTACTGATATTGAGTTAACGGATATCAAATTTTTTAATGATTCTTGTGCTGTGGTAGCCTGCGTTAATGCTATTTTAACAAGTATAGATTACGGAACAACCTGGCAAACTTTAACAACTGATGTGCCGGCTTTACGAGATATTCATTTGCTTAACCAAAATCTTGCATATATTGTTGGTGATAATGGAGCCATTTTAAAAATAATACTCGAAAACGGCACATTTACATTAGAAAATCAACAAAAATCATATTCTACAATTCAACCTACTTACAGACACAATCAAAGATTATTTGGTCCGATATGGTATGGTTATTATAATTATAATAATAATTATTATTATTCTGATAATTTAGGAATTGATTGGCTTCCTTGCGAAGGTTTACCTGAATACTCAACATATTCGGTAGAGTTTTTTTCCGATTCCGTAGGATATGCTTGTACATATCCCGGTAGTTTGTACAAAAGTAGGGACGGGGGTGAAACGTGGTCACTATTGTACACTCATACAGCTGCTACGTCTGAGAGTTGTTATTTCCTAAACGATACTGTCGGTTACATGTTTCAAAAAGATCCGAGTGATTATGGTACTTATAAATCTACTTTGATGAAAACTACAGATGGCGGTGTAACTTGGAATTTAATCGGCTCTCAGTTATGGTTTAGTGTTAGAGATATTTATTTCTCAAGCGAGGATACCGGTCATATTATGGTTTTTTTCTCAGGAATGAGTCAAAAAATTTTAAAAACAACAGATGGCGGTATTACATGGAATACTGGATATTCAGTAACTATGCCTAGTAAATTTATTCCTTTAAATAAAGATACCATTATATCTGTTTCGAAAGGACAAATAGACAGAACTATTGATGCAGGCGAAAATTGGAATACCGTTACTGACGCTCACAATGTAAGACCTTTTGCTGATTTTAACGAAAATATCTTATACTCAAATGTTTCGGGTGCGAATTATTTTTATCGAGTTTCAGAAGATTTTGGTGAAACGTGGCAGGATAAATATTTTAACGGAATCGCAACATTTTCTGCATATTATATGTATATGACAGATGCCAATTCAGGTATTGCTTATCGTGAATCAAAAATTATTACAAACGGATTATTGCCACTTAATTATCATGTTAATGCCGGAAGCACCGGGTACTGCGAGGGAACTGAAGGTGTCGAAATATTTATGCCTAAAACCGAATATATTGTAAATTATACGCTACTTAAAAACGGAGTTGCACAAACCACCTTACTTGCCAATGGAGATACTTTGTCTTTTGGAAATCAACTTGCAGGCGTTTATACAATTACATCCGAAAACGAAAACGGCATAACAAATTTAACCGACACAATTGTTATTACCGAAATCCCAACTATTGGAACTGCCGGAATTATAACCGGTGATGAAGCAGTTTGTATGGAAACTTCAAACAGCGTTTATTCTGTTGAACCTGTTGCTGCTGCTTCTGAATATTTATGGACTCTTCCGTCAGGTTTTAATATTTCAACCGGTGAAAATACAAATGAAATAACAGTTTCAGTTGCTTCCGGTGCTGTTTCCGGACCTATTACCGTACAGGCAAGCAACCAATGTGGACAAAGTAATACTCAATCCTTTGATGTTACAATTTCTTTAACTCCGACAGCCGATTTTTCTGCCGATAATACAACTATTTTGGTGAACGAAACAATCACATTAACAGATGCTTCAACCGATGCAACTTCTTGGTTATGGACAATTACACCTTCCACAGGCGTAACCTTCACGGGCGGAACCAATGCATCATCTCAAAATCCGCAAATATCTTTTGCAAACCAAGGCGTTTATGATGTAGAACTTAAAGCAACCGGTCTTTGCGGCGAAAACTCCGAACTGAAAAATGATTACATTACAGTAAATATTTTAGACGGAATATCAGAAACTGCCAAAGGAAATATTTCAGTTTACCCAACCCCGGCAAGCACCTTTATTTCAATTGAAACTAATTCAATGGAATTAAATTCTCGAATTGAAATTATAAACATCGACGGAAAAGTTGTTTATAATGGTTTGTTAGATAATCCTACGAAAAAAGAAATAAACATCGAAAATCTTAATTCGGGAATCTATGTAATAAAAATAACAAACAACAGAAGTTCAAAATTCGTAAAATTTTTAGTTAAATAATAAGTGAGAGTGAATAGTTTGAAAGCTGCCTGTAATAGGCAGCTTTTTTTTGCAAACAGTACAAAAATTCGTCAACAGCACGTTTATTGAAATTTTAAAAGAAATTGTTAAATTTGTGATTGAAATTTGTGTTACGGTACAAAAAAAGTCTGCCTGAATTTAGCGGATGATAAAAAATTTTCAATGCAAATATTAAAAAACATCATATTCTTTTTTATTTTGCTAATACAGTCGCAAATCGCTGACAGTCAGAATGTATCCGATTCTCTTACAAATTTGCTCCACAACACAAAAGACGAAAGCGTCAAAGTTAAACTTCTTCTGAAATTATCTAAAAACGAAGAAATAAGTAATCCCGCAAAATCTCTGGAATATTCCGAATTAGCTTTGAAATTAGCCAAGGAAATAGATTTTGATAGTGCCGAAGTTCGTTCTCTGATATTAATAGGTTCAAATTTATGCCGTTTAAACAAACTAAATGAAGCAATAGAAATTAGCGAACAAATTGTCAAAAGAGCCGAAAAAGAAGATATGCAATTAGAAATAGCAGACGGAAGATCAATAATGGCTGTAGCCTATGCTCAGGGCGGCGATTTTGATAACAGTTCTAAACTATACTTTGAAAATCTGAAACTTTTTGAGAAATTAAATGAGAAATATCTCATTGCTTCTACTTTGGGTAATATTGCTACCGATTTTATTGAACTGGAAAACTATGATAAAGCATTACAATATTTGAACAGATCTCTGGAAATTGGAACCGAAATAAATAATGAAGTTATTATTGCCGACCAATACACTAATCTTGCGGGACTTTACTGGATGGGATACCAAGATATAGAAAAATCAATTGAATTTTACAAAAAAGCCATTATTTTAGCTAAAAAAATAAATGACCCATATTTAGAAGCACTTAATTTGTTGAATATCGGACATTTATATAGAGAAATGAATAAAATAGATTCTTCTATGTTTTACATTTTTAAATCTATCGATTTGTTCCCCCTTTATAATAATTCTGTTCTTATTGCAGATTGTTATATTGCATTGAGTAACAATTACATATCACAAAATAATATAAATCTGAGTAAAGAATACGCATTGAAAAGTTATAAAATTGGAAATGATTTTCAAAACATTCAAACAATTTACAATGCAGCAGAACTGCTTCAGAAAATTTTACTTATCGAAAGCGATTCATTAGCAGCATATAAGTATATGGAAATAAAATTTAAAGCACAAGATAGTCTGTACTTTATGCAAAATCAGAACGAATTATTTAAACTCGAATTTCATTATAATCAGGATAAATCAATTAAAGAGCATAAAATCAAACAGTTAAAAATTATTATTACTTTCGGATTTATTGTAATTACTTTAATTTCAGGCTTAATTATCTTTCTTTTAATATATTCACGACAAAAAATTAAAATAAAAAATATTATTTTAGAAAAAGATAAATCGGAAGCTGATTTAATTTTTAAAAGTAAAGAGCTAAGTCTGAATCTTATATCATTGCTAAAGAAAAACGAACTTATTTCCGGAATAATAAATAATCTGAATGAAATCGAAAAAATTAAAACTTTTGATGATGTTAATAAAAATGTGAGGAAACTCAATCAAAACATCAAATATCATTTCGACGATAAACTTGTTCAGGAGTTTTCTGTTCAGTTTAATGAAAACAATTACGATTTTTACAATAAACTCATCGAAGAATTTCCAACACTTACAAAAAGTGAATTAAAACTTTGTGCTTATTTACGCCTCAATATGTCCACAAAAGAAATAACGACTCTTACCGGACAAACCATCGAAACGCTCGATAAAGCAAGATATAGATTAAGAAAAAAATTGGGATTGACCAATGTAAACTCAAATCTTAATTTATTTCTAATGCAATTTTAGTTAATTTACAATGTCGTTAACTCAGCAACAAACAATCGATTCGACAAGCTCAATGCCCCACTAATTTAGGAATCTTCACTATGAGCGGACACTGAGCTTGTCGAAGTGCTGAATGTTAACTCACATATAACAATATCTCGTGAGTTAATTCAAAGCAATTCCGATTAGATTTTTTCATCTAATAAAATTTCAGCATTATGAGATACAGCAAGGGTTTAAGCCCAAGCCATCTCAATTTCGTTCTTTGGAATATTATAACTTTGCAGGGTTTTTAAACTCGGCTTATCAGTATAAAAACCAATTATGCCACCCGCAACTTCAAAGCATCGGTGTGTTCTAATTTTTCTTTGGCAAAATCGAGTGTAACGCTAAATTTTTTCTTGCGTTGCGAGGGAAGATTAAACATGGCATCAATCATCACGGTTTCGCATATCGAACGCAATCCGCGTGCTCCCAGCTTAAACTCAATGGCTTTATCCACAATGTATTCATAAACATCTTCATCGAAAGTGAGTTCTATTCCGTCCATTTCAAACAATTTAATATATTGTTTGGTAATTGAATTTTTGGGGTCGGTAAGAATTTGTCGTAAAGCGTGTTTATCTAAGGGATTGAGATATGTGAGAACGGGCAGTCGCCCGATAATTTCCGGAATCAAGCCGAAAGATTTTAAATCTTGCGGTGCGATGTATTGTAACAAATTATCTTTTTCAACGGTTTGAGTTTTAATTTGTCGGTCGAAGCCCACTATTTGGGTGTTTAATCGTTTGGCGATTTTTTTGTCGATGCCGTCGAAAGCTCCGCCGCAAATGAATAAGATGTTTTTTGTGTCCACAGCAACCATTGGTTGTTCGGGGTGTTTTCGTCCGCCTTTCGGAGGCACATTGACAATGGAACCTTCCAATAATTTCAACAAACCTTGTTGCACTCCTTCGCCCGAAACGTCGCGTGTAATGGACGGATTGTCGCCTTTTCGGGCTATTTTATCAATTTCATCGATAAAAACAATGCCTTTTTCAGCCAAGGGTTTGTTGTAATCGGCAACCTGCAACAATCTCGAAAGAATGCTTTCAATGTCTTCGCCCACATATCCGGCTTCGGTCAATACCGTGGCATCGACAATGGTAAAAGGTACGTGAAGCAATTTGGCAATGGTTCGCGCCAAAAGTGTTTTCCCGGTACCTGTTTCGCCGACTAATATGATGTTCGATTTTTCGATTTCAATATCGTCGCTCACTTTTTGCCCTAATCGCTTGTAATGATTATACACGGCAACGGAAAGAATTTTCTTGGCATCGTCTTGTCCGATAATATATTGGTCGAGAAAATCTTTTATTTCCCGGGGTTTCAGAAGTTTGCTTTTCTCCGGATTAAAATCACCGGCCTTATCTGCTTCTTTGCGTTCTTCGTTTACGATTTCGTGGGCTTGCTCAGCACATTCGTTGCATATAAAACCGGAAATACCGGAAATTAATATATCAACTTCTTTTCGATTACGCCCACAAAATGAACATTTATCCATGATAGTAATTAGGAATTGGGAATTGAGAATTAGGAATTAGGAATTAGAGAAGTTACAGAATATTTTCGCACTTTCTACTTTTTTACTTTCTACTTTTTACTTTGTTGTGCGAACTAAAATATCGTCAATCATACCGTATTCTTTGGCTTCTATGGAGGTCATCCAATGGTCGCGGTCCGAATCTTTGGCGATTTGCTCGAAAGTGTTTCCGGAGTGTTCGGCAATGATTGTGTATAGCTCGTTTTTGAGTTTTACGATTTCTTTGTATGTAATTTCGATTTCGGTTACCTGCCCTTGTGCACCGCCCATTGGTTGGTGAATCATAATACGAGAATGTTTCAAAGCCGAACGTTTGCCTTTGGTTCCTGCTGTAAGTAAAACAGCTGCCATCGAAGCTGCCATTCCGGTGCAGGTTGTTGCGATGTCGGGGCTGACGTATTGCATTGTGTCATAAATTCCGAGACCGGCATATACAGACCCACCGGGCGAATTGAAATAGATTTGAATGTCTTTTGAGGGGTCGGCAGATTCTAAAAACAAGAGTTGGGCTTGTATGATATTCGCGACATCGTCATCGATGGGTAAACCAAGAAAGATGATGCGGTCCATCATCAGGCGTGAGAAAACGTCCATAGATGCAATATTCAATTGTCGCTCTTCTATAATCGTAGGCGAAATATAACTGTTGTGCATGCTTTGGAAACGGTGAAGATTTAAACTTCCGATGCCGAGATGTTTGACGGCAAATTTTTCAAATTCTGACTTATTCATTGGATTTTTGTATTTACGTTTTTTTTGCAAAATTAATGGTTTTTTTCCATTTTCAATCATTCTGCGGAATTATCTGATTTTTTTTATCACCTGAAAAATAGATGGCGAAGGTGTTATGTTGTTGAAACTAAAAAAAACGCAAACAATTTCTGTTTGCGGTTTTCTTTTTGATTGTATTCTGAATGAAATTTTCTTGAAGATAACACTTTAATGTCTTGTGTCTAATCTAATTTTCGTAAAGTTTTTTAAATTCATCGACACTGATTTCTTTTTCATCGAGTTTCACAATATTTTTGATATGAGCAAAAATTTTGTTTTCGAGCACTTTTTCAATAATTCGACGGTAGTCTTCTTCGCGTTCGAGATTTTTTTGGGCAAAAGATGTCAATTGTTCGTCGGTTAATTGACCGATTGGCAAGCCATATTGACGGAATTGTGCGATGGTATCCTTTTTCGATTGTTCAACAGCGTCTTCTCGTTCAATTTTTATTTCGGCAGCCTTGCCGATTTTATCTTTCAGCAATTGCCAATGTAAATCTTTTGTGAAAAACGGATATTCTTTTTCGATGGTTTCATTATCGAGCTTATTTTCTTTGTCGGTAGCTTTTAACCAACGCTTCAGGAAATCATCGGGAAGAGATAAATCGTGATTTTGTACCAATTTTTCTTTAGCATCGATGCCAAAACGATATTCGGAGTCCTCTTTGTAGCTATTTTGAATTTCCTCTTTTATTTTTGCATTAAATTCGTCTTCGCTTTTACAGATATCTTTTCCGTAAACCTTATCGAATAAATCTTGGTCGATTGGGTGTGGTGTAAATGTATTAATTTCGTTGACCGTGATTTGGAAAACGGGAAATAATTCGGCAACTTTTTCTTTTTCAATTTTAAGCATTCCCGAAAGTTCGGTATCGTTTGGATATGCTTTTTTTACATCGAAACTGAAAACATCGCCTATTTTTGAACCGATGAATTGTTCTTGAATTTCTTGGTCTTTTATTAAATCTATCGACAAATAGGTACCTTCGACATGTGTGCCGTTTTCTTCGGGTTCGTTGTTTGCATTCAACTGTGCTAAATCGGCTTTGATATATGATTTTGCAGATATTTCATCGTTTTGTTCCGATTTGCCGTATTGATTGGTATAATTTTCTTTTTGTTTTTCAATTAATTCATCATCGACTTTAATCGTGTAATAAGGAATTTCTGTTTTTTCGTTCAATTTCAGTTCAAATTCGGGAGCCAAACCGATGTCGAATAAGAACTCGAAATCCTTATTGCTTTCCAAATCAATTGGTTCTTGTTTATCGGAAGGTAAAGCCCGCCCGAGAAGTTCTAATTTTTCATCGGTAAGGAATTTCGACAGCGATTCGGAAACCAATTTATCAACTTCTTCAACTTTTATAGCGGTTCCATACATTTTTTGTATCATGCCCATCGGAACTTTTCCCGGTCTGAATCCTTTAATTGTGACTTTTTTGCGATAATCGTTGAGGGCTTTTTCAACTTTGGGTGCATAGTCGTTTTGCGAAATCTGCAATTTAACGACAGCATTCAGTGCATCAATGTTTTCTTTGGTGATGTTCATTTTATCTTATTTTCTAATCTTATAATATCGCTTTTGGGGCGATTTGTGCTAATTATATTGCTTTTTTATCAAAAAATAAACTTTTGTATTTTTTTTTGAGGCTACAAAGCTATAAAAAAAATTCGTTTGAAAACAATTGAATTTTCATTTAAAGTCTAACTTCATAAAAAAGAAAATCTTTCGGGGCATTAAGGGCGATAATTCAAGTTGCCCCGAATGAGTTTTTCGGGCAGTTGTTTGGGCAATTCGTCCGGACTGAGATAATTATTATCACCCCAAAAATCGGGATTGTAATTGTTTTGGGAATCGATGAAAATGATGTTGTTTTTCAGAATTTCGTTTCTCTTGAATTTAGTAACTGACTGTGTTTGAGCATCGAAAGCGACAAGTTCAAAATATATCAAAAAATCGGCGGCAAAAAGCGTTTTTCTTTTTTTTACCCGAAGCGACATATCGCCGCGAACGTGATTTATCATCAATTTATCGTCAATTTTTTTGTAAGCTGCGATGTATTTTACCGAATTGATTTTTGGTTGGATATTGAGTCGTTTTTTGACTACAAAATTTCCGCTGTTTTTTTTCATATTTTTTATATCGACTTCAAATTCGGCACCTATGATGCCGAGATTTTCGGATTCGATAAAAATTCGACCTTTGTATGAAGGCGAATCATATTCATTTTTTTGTTCAAATTCAATAACATAAGCACTTGTTTCGTTGTATGTTACCATATCCGACATGCGATAATTGTATCTTTCAAAACAATCTCCCGAAAGAAAATCGATATCATGTGCCATAAAATCGAGTAAAAACGTGGCATCCGTACCAGCTTTGAGTTTTATCATCACCGAATCGGAACTTTGGGTACGGATAAATTTTCGCGATTGCAGTATTTTAATTTGCTCTTCGGGAAATTGGGCAGCATAAGGGCTTTTATAAATTTCGACCATGGCTTCCGAGCACGAAATTTGCTTGTTTTTGCTTATAATTCCTTCGCGATAAAAACCGGTAAGCAAAGTGGGAGTTGAAACGTAATTTTCCGTTTTTCGTTCGAGTGCCTTTTTGAGCAACGAAACAGGCTCGTTGTTTCGGATTATTATTTCCTGTATTGCGATGTAGGAGCGTTTTAATCCGATAATTTTTGGGGTTTCAGTCATTTTGTTTATCTCAATACAAACATCTGAATACCCGATATTTGAGATACAAATAATTGAATCTTGATATGCTTCGGGAATTTTTAAGATAAATACTCCTTCGATGTTAGAAACCGTTCCAAGATTTGTTCCGCGAATGCCAACGGAAGCAAAAGCAATTTTTTCGTGCGTTTCGGCATCAATCGTAATTCCGTGTATTTCGATATTTTTCTTTTCGGGACTTGTGTTTCGGGTTTTGTCGTAAATCTTGTGTCGATATATAATAATGTGTTTTTCGATGGCTTTAAATTTGAGCGAAGTATCCGGAAATATCAATCTCAATACACTATCCAATAAGATGTTATGTATTTTTAAACCACACGTTTTTGTAGTGTTTACAATGGATTCGTCGTAAGAAAAGTAACAATGGCATTTTTTTGATATTAAATTCAAAATTGTTTCGATATTTTCATTTTTAACGGAAAGTGAAATTTTTTCTTTTAAGATATTTGGTTGAGCATTGATTTTTATTGAAAACATGAGACATAAGAGAAGTGTTCCGATAAGCGAAACCGGTATTTTATTACTTAAACCGTACTTTTCGGTACTCATATTAACGAATTGATTTTCAGATTAATTATCGAAAGATAAAATAATTTTTCCATTTTCAGTTTTTGATTTTAAACTCGATTGTGTGCAAAGTATCGTTAAAATTGTGTTGAGCGAATAGTTATCGAACACGGTTGGCGAAGGCATAATATTTCCGATTTCGGCTTGCTCGAACTCGATATTTGTATGATAGACTTTTTTAAGGCATTCGGTTAGCTCAGCCAAGTTCATATTGGGTGCGATTGTAATTTTTTTTGTAAACCAAGACGAGTAATTCGGGTCGTAGTTTTTAGAAACCGAAATTCTCTTGTTTTGAAACAATCCGACATCGCCGGGTAATAAATCGAGTTTTTTCGTTTTGCTGTCGGTTGCGTATAATTGTACGTGTCCTTCGGTTACGGCAACTTCGGTTTTGAGAGTGCTTGCTATCAAATTAAAAGCGGTTCCCACTACCTTAATTTTGGAATTTTTGGTCGAAATGATGAATGGGTGTTTTTTGTTTTTTGCAACATTAAAAAATGCTTCTCCCGAAAATTCAACATTTCGCAATTTTATAAAAAACCGTTTCGGATATTTTATTTGTCCGCCGATATTCAGGCTTACAACTGTTCCGTCTGGCAAGTTCACACTGCGAATGCCGGATTTGGTATCAGCAAAAACGCTAATGTATTCATTGTTATCTTGCTGAGAATAAAAATACAGCAAAACACTTAAAGTTACAAGTAAGGCAAAACCTGCCGCAATGCTCCAAAATTTTTTAATTCTGAATTGAGTATCATTAGGTTCTTGGGGCAACAAACCGTCGTGCTCGAAACGAGAGCTGAGTTTTTTCCACGCCGTATCGGTGTCGATTTGGTAAATATGGCGATATGATTTAATTTCTTTCATTTTTTCTTCTGAATTTAAGAGAAACGACCGATTTTCATTTTCGGAGTCTGAATCTTTCGACAAATCGATAATTCCGTCGAATTTTCTCAGTTCGTTGAGCCAAAAATCGATGTTTTCGTCATTAGTATTTTTATTATCCATTTGTGGCTGATTTTATAGGTTTAAAGATGTTAATATCAAAACGATAAAAGCTTCGGAATAGGTTTTATAATCAGTTCTTAATTTTTTAAGAGCACGACTCATATTGGCTTCGACGGTTTTTACGGAGATACTCAGTTTTTTTGCTATTTCGGAATATTTTAAACCCTCAAAACGATTGAGTTTAAATATCGTGCGACATTTTTCGGGCAAACTGTTCAATGTTTTCTCGAAAATACCGAACATTTCTGCATATTGCAATTCGCTGTGTGGGTCGGGAGCTGTGATAATTTCTTGTTTCGACACAAGTTTCTCGTATTTGAAAACCGATTTTTGATGTTCGATATGTTGAAGACTCCGATTTTTTACAGCTGTGAACAAATATGATTTCCCCGAACTTGTAATTTTTATCGATGCCCTGTTTTTCCAAACACTATAAAAAACATCTTGCACCACCTCTTCCGAAAGGACAAGATTGTTGAGATATTTTGCAGCAAAACCGCACAAAACAGGATAAAATGTCTTGAAGAGGTTTTCAAATTCTTTGATTGACATTGTATCAAATTCAAAATTTTGCAAGTCTTTTTCGTCTTTCATCTGTATTTAAATTTCATCAATTTGAAAATCAAGAAAAAGGAAAACTGACTTTTCCTTTTTCTCTATCTATGAGTTCAGTTAAAAAGTTATAAAGTAGAAAGTTTATAAAGTTATAATACTGAATATAAAGACTTTAGCTTAAATTCATATTTTTACATAGATTACTGATTATGAATGATTTACACTTTTCACTTTCAAACTTTATACTTGGCTCATCTATACTAAAAACGGTTAATTTGTTTACTTTTAAATGTTTGTAAGTATTTAATATTCAATACAATCATCACAATCCTCACATCAACACATCATCACATCATCACAATCCTCACATCCTCACATCCTCACATCAACACATCAACACATCAACACATCATCACATCAACACATCAACACATCATCACATCAACACATCATCACATCATCACATCATCACATCA